>JBFGHF010000079.1:0-10279 GCA_041578355.1 Acidobacteriota bacterium | reverse complement strand
GCCGCGCCCATTCCACCTCCCACACACATGGTGACGATGCCGTAGCGGACGCTTCGCCTTTCCATTTCGTTGAGCAACGTGGCGGTCAGCTTCGCACCCGTGGCACCCAGGGGGTGTCCCAGCGCGATCGCTCCGCCATTGACGTTGAGGATCCCGAGATCGATGCCCAGCTGGTCGGCCACCGCCAAAGCCTGTGCGGCAAAAGCCTCGTTGAGCTCGACGAGCCCGATGTCGCTCAGCTCCAACCCGGCCAACTTGAGGGCCTTGGGCACGGCTTCGACGGGACCGATTCCCATGACCTCCGGAGCCACTCCGGCCGTGGCGAACGAAAGCAGCCGACCCAGGGGTTGCAGTCCCATTTCCTCCGCCTTGCGCCGCGAGGTCAAGACCAATGCCGCCGCTCCGTCGCTGCGCTGGCTGGAGTTCCCCGCGGTCACCGTTCCCTTGACGTGGAAGACCGGACGCAACTGAGACAACGCTTCGCGCGACGTGTCGCGACGAGGACCCTCGTCGGCGCGGAAATCGGCGCTCTCGACTTTCTTGCTGCCGTTGACCAGGGATTCGTTGCGGACCGTCAGGGGGACGATCTCGTTCTCGAAGCGGCCCGAGTCCTGAGCGTCGATGGCTTTGAGATGACTCTGCAGGGAAAATTCGTCCTGACGCTCCCGCGGAATCGAGAAACGGGCCGCCACGTTCTCCGCGGTCAGCCCCATCGAGATGTAGACATCGGGATCTTCCTCGACCAGACTCGGGTTGGGGGAAAACTTGTGCCCCTCCATGGGCACCATGCTCATGCTCTCCGTGCCGCCCGCGATCACGACTTCGTTCATGCCGCCGGCGATGCTCTGGGTGGCCAAAGCCACGGTTTGCAATCCGGAAGAGCAGAATCGGTTGACGGTCATGGCGCTGACCTGGTCGGGCAAACCTGCCCTGAGGGCGGCGATTCGGGCCACGTTCATGCCCTGTTCCGCCTCGGGAAACGCACAACCGAGGATAACGTCCTCCACATCGTCGGCTTGCAACGGAGCGGCTCTGTGCAGGGCCGCGCGCATGACCTGGGCAGCGATATCATCGGGTCGGGTGTGTCGCAGGGTGCCCCGCGGGGCCTTGCCGACCGGGCTGCGGGCCGCGGCAACGATCAGGGCGTCGCGCGGACTCTTTGCTGTTTCTGTCATAACTGATTCCTCGTCTGAAAAGGGAAAGAACCGCCCGCCAGTTCAAGAAACCTATTTTTTTCCGAGTTCCATCCGGCCGGCCCATTCCAGCCATTTCAGTCGGCTGAGCTTGCTTTCGGGCACCGAATCGGGGCTGTCGCTGTCAGCAACCACCAGCAGAACGGGCAGACCGCTCTTGATGCGCTTCTTGGGCTTGATTCGCAGCTCCTTCCAGTCGAAACGGATTTCCATGGTCACCCGACCTTCCTCCTGTCGGGGGGTCATGAAAGGCGCCGCCGTCGCCCCCTCCATGGCGCGCATGCCCTGCAGTCGACGCTGCCAGAAAAAAGGTCCCTGATCGTCCACTCGCGGCGAGAACCAGAGCAAATAATCGTAATCCAGTTCGCGGATCTGAAACTTGATATTGTCGTGGAAGTACATGCGGTCGCGCCGCGTCCGGTCGCTCGTGACAAAGACCGCGTCGCGTCTTCGAACCTGTTCCACGTCCCAAACATCGTCCATCCACTCGATGGCCAAATAGAGGGCTTCCTCGTCCCACAGGGCCCGCAGGGAGACCTCAAGGCCGCCATCGGCAAAGTCCCCATTGGTCTGAAGCCCCGCTTGAAGCGGCCTTAGGACGATTTCGGGGACTCCGCTCCAGTCCTCGATGAACCCGTCCATCTGAAGTTCTTGATTGCGATAGGGAACGGTCCAGGAAGACTGGGCCTGGAGCGGCGCTAGGCCTGACAGCAGCAGGAAAACCGCGAAAAACAAGCGAATCATGATTTTTTCATTGTACCCGATCGTTGAGTGGCTCTTTGCTTGGTTTCTCGGCTTCTTCGACGCTTCAACCGCCTCGATCTCCGGACTGAGCCCAGATCGAAAGGCCGATGACCCTGTGGGGAGGAGCACTTGGCTGTCGGCCCGTCGTGTGTTTGCCGGAGCAGCCTTTCCTGCCAGGGCGACAACTTCGGCGCTTTTTCCCTTTTTTCGGGGCGGACTTCCATTGGCACTTTCCCTTCAGCCTTTCATCGATGAGAATTGCGGCGAGGTGGCGCGGCAACAAACGAATTCTTCCTTGGACGGGAGGAGCAAATCACCCATGCCCAAGACCTTGGTTGCTCTGGGAGCGCATTACGACGACTGTGTTTTCGGCGTTCCGGGGATCATGCTTCAGGCTCTGCAGAAGAAGTGGCGGGTTGTGATCGGCGCGCTGATCGGCGACTACAGCAACTGGTCGCCGGTCAAAGGCCGTCACCAAGAGCTCCTCAAGCGCTCCGCCGAACTGGCCCATCATTACGGAGCGGAGATGAAGTTTCTGGACTTCTCCTCGCACCTCTTCGACGTCACCTCGGAGAACAAGAGGACCGTCTCGGAACTGGTCTTCGATCTCAAGGCCGACGTGGGGCTGATCCTTTATCCGGACGACACCCATGACGACCATCGGGTGGCGTCGCAACTCTGCGAGATCGCGCTCAAAAACGCGGGCCAGATCCTCAACCGCGAGGGCTACCGGCGACCCCGCGACCTCTATTTCTACGACAACGGCCCCCGTCACACCGTCGGCTTCGAGCCCGACACCTTCGCCGACATCACCCCCCAATGGGAATCGGCCAACGAGTGGCTGGGGGCGTTGATGGCGGTAGTCGCCGACGAAGAGTACGACTCGTCCAAGGTCCACCCGGCTCAGCGGCTGAAGGAGAGCATCGCCGCCTACCGAGGCGCCACCTGCGGCGTCCGCTACGCGGAGGGTCTCAAGTCTTACTGGAAACGCCCGGTCGACCTGCTGGGCGGCTTCTGCGCATAGTGGCGCCTCGTCCTTGCGGGTTTTCGATGTCCTTGCGCGAGTCGCCCGTCGGGCTCGATGCAGCGAAAATGGAGCCCGGCCAGGGCACCGAAACGAGCCGTGCGACCGATCAAATGGAAGAGGCGACGTCTGCTAGAATCGCTTTGAGTGACCACCTCAAGACAACCGGACGCCTCTTCTGTGCCGGAAGCAGTCGTATTTCTTTTTTTGACGGAAAAGGGGGCCCATGATGCCTGATAAGAGAGTAGTTGTTTACCTTGGGTTGATCTGCTGTCTTCTTGCAGGACCCTGGGCAATCGCCGCAGAGTCGCACCAGGAGTCGCTCTGGACCCCGGAGCTGACTCTGAAGGTCAAGCGTGTCGGCGAGGTGCGAGTTTCGCCCGACGGCGGCCGGGTGGCTTTCGAGGTGGGGGAAGCCGTCACCGAAGGCGAGAAGAGCGAGTGGCTCTCCCACATCCACATCGGCCCCGCCGACGGCGGGCCCAGCCTCCAACTGACTCGAGGCGAGCATTCCTGCTCCTCGCCCCGCTGGTCGCCGGACGGTCGATTCATCGCTTTCCTGTCGTCCCGTGAAAAGGGAAAGAACAATCTCTGGAAAATCCGGGTCGACGGCGGCGAAGCCGTGGCCCTGACCGAGATCAAGAGTTCCATTTCCGACTTCGCCTGGGCGCCCGACGGCGCCAGCATCGCCGTGGTCGTCACGGAGCCGGAGAGCGAAGACGAGGAGAAGGCGCGCAAAGAGAAGCGCGACGCCCGGGTGGTCGACGAAGACCTCAAGTTATCTCACCTTCATCTGGTCGAACTCGAGAAGGACGATGAGGGCAAGTATCCGGTGCGGCAGTTGACCAGCGGGGACTTCAGTGTGGGAGGGAGTTTCGGCGGGGGGATGGACTGGTCACCCGACGGAAAATCGATCGCCTACACACACGTTCCCTCTCCTCAGGTCGACTACTGGACGAAAGCCGACATCTCGGTGGTGGACATCGACAGCCTGCAGGTCCGTCCGCTGGCGACCAGCGACGCCGCCGAGTCGGCGCCCCTCTACTCACCCGACGGGAAATGGATCGCCTACACCGCCAGCGACGTCCCGCCCACCTGGGCCTTCACCCGTCGGGTCCACGTGGTGTCGGCTTCCGGAGGAACTCCCCGCCCGCTGGCCGACACTCACGATCAGCAACCCTCGCTCTTGGGCTGGACGGCCGACGGATCGGCTCTGCTCGCTTCGGAGACCCACCGCACCGTCAGCCGGATTCTGCGGATCCCCGCCGACGGATCGGCCGCGACCGACTTTTCCCCTCTCGACACCATGGCGGGGGGCGCAGCAGTGAACCACACCCGGACCCATTTGGGGTTCACCTCTCAGGCCTGGGACCGGGCGCCCGAAGCTTTCGTGAGTCCGATCGGAAGTTTCGCGGCCGCTCAAGTCAGTCACGTCCAGGACCTGCCCCCGGCCCCGCTGGGGCGGACCGAGGCAGTCCGCTGGAAATCGAGTGACGGCCGTGAAATCGAAGGCCTCTTGACCTATCCGGTGGGCTTCCAGCCGGGGAGAAGGGTTCCGCTGCTGGTGATCGTTCACGGCGGGCCCACGGGAGTCTTCGTCAACAGTTTCATCGCCACCCGAGGGGCCTATCCGATCTCGGTTTTCGCCCAACGCGGCTACGCGGTTCTACGCTGCAACGTGCGTGGCAGCAGCGGCTACGGCCGCGAATTCCGCTACGCCAATTACGGCGACTGGGGAGGCGGCGACTACCGCGACATCATGGGCGGGGTCGACCGTGTGGTGGCGATGGGTGTCGCCGATGAAGAAAGGCTGGGGGTGATGGGTTGGAGCTACGGAGGCTTCATGACCTCGTGGATCATCACCCAGACCGACCGCTTCAAAGCGGCTTCGGTCGGCGCGGGTGTCACCAACTTGATGTCCTTCACCGGGACCGCCGACATTCCCGGGTTCGTTCCCGATTACTTCGGCGGCGAATTCTGGGAGGTTTTCGACAAGTGGAGGGCACATTCGGCCATGTTCCAGGTAGGAGGCGTGACCACGCCGACGCTGATTCAGCACGGCGAAAACGACTTGCGCGTTCCGGTCTCACAGGGCTACGAGCTGTACAACGCGCTCAAGAGACAGAACGTCCCGGTCAAGATGGTGGTGTACCCCCGCCAGCCCCACGGCATCCGCGAGCCGAAACTGCAGCTCGACGCCATCCAACGCAACCTGGACTGGTTCGATCACTACCTGAAGCCGGAACCGGTGGCCGAAAAGGTGACGGAGAGCTTTTAGTTGAGGCCCCCGGGTCGGGCCACGCCGATTCGAACCGGGACACGAAGAGACTTGTCGTAAGCCTTTGGGGGGCGGAGGATCACGTGATCGAAAGGACCGCTACCGATCCCAAGCACCCTTTCAGGACCGCGAAGACTCTTATCTTCGACCTCGAAGGCATTACGGTATCCGAGTCCTTGCGGTGTTGGTCGGATCTCACCAGTCTGGCGGAATACGCATGAGACGCAGCCCGGCACCTGGCTGAATTTGGAACAGTGGTTGGGTCTTGTAGGTTTCCTTTTCTGATGCGGATTCTCTATACTGGGCCTATGGGTTCAGCTCTCGTCTGATCCGAGAACCGTTCGTTCTGCCACGTTGAAGCTCGGGCCGGGAGTCTACGACCAAATCGGGAGGCACCATTTTGTCTTTACGCAAGCGGGTTACCTGCTTTCGGCTTGATGAGCGCGGTGTCACGACGAGTGAGTATGCCCTTCTGCTCGTTCTTGTGGCGCTCGCTGTGGCGGCGTTTGGATCCGGGATCAACGACGCAGTCACCGGCATCTTCAGAGATCTGATGGACATCCTGGCTCCCTGATCAAGGAATGGCCTAGGGTCTGTGTGATGGTTGCGCTCCCCTCCTCTCGGAGTGGCCGTCTGAGAGCCTATTTGGCGAATCTCCATAAGTTACGGTGCGTTCGCCTTTGCGGAGGGAGACGATGCGTGTGCCTCCGAGTTCTTCGGGCCGCCCCAAAGGTGAGGCTCGGTTCTTGTCCCGCTCAGCCAACCTGAGTCGCTGGTACTTTCCGGGCCGCGGGCTGGGTTACTCCCTTTTTTTTCATGCGATCGCACTGGTCGCTATCCTGATTGTTCCCGGTTTTCGCGGCCCCCAAAAAACACCCCCACGCCAGGAAATCAGTGAAGACAAACTCACCGAGGTTCGGATGGTCATGTTTCTGCCCTCGGTCGGGGGAGGCGGGCAAGGCTCGCGAGACAGGGCGGAGCTCTCTGGCGAGGATGCCGATTCGGCCCCAAGTTCCTCGACTGGCTTGACCTACCCGGGGCCACAGTGGATACGCTCCGATCCACCCCGACCGACGAGCCAGTTACAGACTCTTCTCCAACCTGACTTGCACGAATTACCGATACTCAGCGAGCGTTTGGATCTCCCCAACCTCGTTTTGATGCCCCGCGTGAAGCTGGTCGGGGCCTCATCGAAGCCCGATCGAGTGGCCGGGCCGCCAGACACCTTGAGCCTCCCTCCCCGCGAGGCAGCGGCCGAGTTGGGAGCATTGTCGCCCCGAGGCTTGCCTATCTCATCCCGGCGGTTGACACTCCCGGGATTGCTACCCATGCCGCGGATCCCTCCGCTTCAGGCTTCGCTTTCTGCTGATCCGGCCGCAGGCTTGGCTGATCCCCTGCGACCGGAAGAAGCGGAGCCCCTGGATCCTTCCAAAGGCGCGGAAGCGTTCTTTGAAGCATTGGAGCTCGAAGAGTTGCCGCTTCTGGGCACGAGGGCAGACCTCCCGGGTCTTGTCGCGGCGCCCCAGATCACCTTGGCCGAACAAACGCTTCCCGATGATCGCGACAGCGCCACTTCCGAGAAGCACGGGGCAGCGGACCTGACCCATGCGCCTCAGCTGCCCCCCGCGCAGTCAGGCCTCGGGCCCTTGCCGCTCCCGATCGACCTGCCTGACCATGACTTCCCTTCCCTGGCACCCAACCGAGATACAGCCAGAAGCGTCCTTTCTTTGAGTCCCCAACCGGCTTCGCTCGAACAGGGCATCGAGATACCGGCAGCTGAGGTGAGAGGACAGTTCAGCATTTCTCCCAAACCTAATCTCAGTCCCACCGAAAACGAACCGGGCTACCCTTCAACGGAGAAAATCGCCGCTCCGAGCACGGAGTATGCGGCGGTGGTCACCGTCAGCTTCGGGCATGGTGCGGCTGAAGGAGGCGGGGGCGCTCAGGGCCCGGGACGTGACGTCGGGACGCTCGGCGCCCCAGAGGCTTCGGAGACGGCCCGGGCAATCGGCGCGGGCACTGGTACCGGAACGGGTGCAGGAAGCGGGGCCGGCTCTGGTCCCGGCAGCGGTACGTTTGCGGGGATCCGCATCATCGGAGGGGACGGGGAGGGCGCTGTCTCAGCAGGCGCCGGTGCAGACCGGCCCTGCGACCCGCCTTGCGACCGCCCCCTAAATGCCCAGTACCAACTCTTCGTCCTTTCCACCGAGAAGAGCGGGGGTGGCCTGCCCTATTTCGGGGTGTTTCCGGAGCAGAGAATTCGAACCGTTTTTCTCGACTTGCGAAGAAGTGAAAGCGCCCCACCCCTGGTCTGCACGTTCGAATTCGGTGTCCCCCGCGAGGCAGATCAGTGGGCATTTGAATTGCCGACTCTGTCCATCGGCGAGTATCCGACACTCCCCGAAGAGCTGGTTTCGAGACATCTCGGCAAGATGATCATCCTTTTCGCAGTCGTCAATCTGGAAGGCAAGATGGAACAGATCTCGATCAAGGAAAGCCCGGAGATCCGCTTGAATCTCCCGATGATCGACGCTTTGGCCCAGTGGGTCTTCCGACCGGGTAAGCTCCGCGGCAAGCCGGTGGCGGTCAAAACTCTGTTAGGAATTCCTTTATCGATAGTGCCTTAGAACCCTCCGTCCGAAAATTTGCACATCCCGAGCTGCTCTCGACTCGCACGAAAATCACAAATTCTGCCGGAAAATACCCAAGGACTGCCGGAAACTCCCCAAGCGATGCCGAGACAAGAATCCTCTTTCGCAACTAGGCTACAGGCGTTTCTATCCATCGAGGCATCTGCAAGGAGGAGAAAAATGGCAAGTATCTTGAGGATTCTACGCCGAACTTCGGATGAGCGCGGTGTAACCACCACCGAGTACGCGGTCATGTTGGTGTTGGTGGCCATCGCCGTCGCTGCTTTCGGTTCGGGGATCAGTGATTCGGTGACAGGCGTTTTTGACCAGCTGATCACCGCCCTGACCCCTGGCCCGTGACGAAGGCTCACCCGGCCCGCGTTTTTAGCGTGGGCACTGTTGTTCAGCCACAAGGCGGCGGGTCCGCATTGTGGCCCAAATCTGACCGGGCCTCCTGCCTCAGGGAGCGACACGAGCAGGGCCAGGCGACATCCCCGATTCGGTACGTCAGCGGAGGATCGCTCGGGGAGCCGTGCCTTCAAGAGACTGGCCCATTCTGTCGTGGTCGCGAGCGGCCCGCGGACTGGCGCAGGATTGCGCTTTCTTTCTTATTGGCCAGACCCTGCCGGGTCAGGAGCAAGCCTCGAGTCGACCGGAAAGATCTGTGCGAAAAGATCACAGCTCCTGCAAAGGGGCAGCGGTTCTGGAAGCCGCCATTACGCTTTTTGCATTCATGCTGTTGCTCTTCGCAGTAATTGAGGCGGGCCGGATCATGCATATCCAGCAGACCCTGACGGACGCCGTACGTGAGGGGGCGCGCCTCGCAGTCACTCCTCTCACCCGAAGCGGCGAGCTCCCGAGCGAGGCTGCCATCCAGAGCGAAGTGCAGCGCTTCCTGGATGCCTCCCGGATTCAGGGCGCACAGATTCAGGTGGAACGACCTGTTATTGGACCGAACGGAGACACGATGACACGGGTCACCACGTCCGTGCCTTATCAGATCATCACTCTGTCGATGTTCGGAGAAACTCAGATCCAATTGTCTTCGACCGCGATGATGCGGAACGAGACGAGCCCGTAAAGTCGATGCGCAAGCCCTTGGATCGAAAGCTGCCCAGATTTGACCAGAGAGGCGTGATCGCCACGGAGTTGGCCATCGTACTTCCCTTTCTTTTGATTCTCTTTCTGAGCATCGTCGATCTCGGCATGCTGATCCGTAATCACCAGATTCTCGAAAACGCGGCCCGTGAGGGTGCACGCTATTCGTCGCTACCGAAGAACTGGGTGGACCCGCGGAATCCCCCCGGCAGCGAGGACAATATTCGGCAGAGAATCATCGATTATTGCAGCGAGTCGGGAATCACGGTGGATCCTGCCGGAATCACCATCGATCAGAACTACTCGATCGCGGTGGGCTCGAGAACCTTTCGAGCCTCTCGCATCGAGGTGCGCTACCAGGAAACTCAGTTGACACCCGGCACCAGGCTCTTGGTGGGCGATCCGGTCGTGATAACGAGCGAGGCAATCTTTCGCAACCTTTATTGACTTCTTAAAAGAGGTGCATCCATGAGCATAAGTCGTAGCGCGATCATTGGGTTGGTTGCTCTGCTGCTGAGCGGGTTGGTCACGGCTCTGCTCTACCAAACCCTGAAGAATCGTTTCTCGGCAAAGGCGGAGGATTCCGGACAGATTCTGGTGGCAGCGAGCTCACTCACAGTGGGACAGCGCATCGAGGAGGCTGACATCTACTACGTTGCCTGGCCAAAAGGGGTGGAGATCAAGGGCAGCTTCCGAGACGCTGAAGAGGTCGTGGGCCGGGGGGTTTTGGTGCCGATCGAAGCCAACGAACCCATTCTGGAATCGAAGCTGGCGGCTCGGGGCGGTGGAACCGGGCTGACTTCGACCATCCCCACGGGCAAGAGAGCTATTTCCGTCCGAGTCGACGACATCGTCGGCGTGGCTGGATTCGTGCTCCCCGGAACTCGTGTGGACTTGATCTTGAGCGGCTCGCCTGAACAACGAAACTCAGTCGAAATCTCCCGCGTGATTCTGGAAAACATAGAGGTTCTTGCGGCAGGCCAAAACCTGGAGAAGGATGCCAACGGTAAAGCACAGGAAGTTCAAGTTATCACGTTGCTAGTGACACCGGAGGAGGCGCAGGTAGTGGCCCTCGCCCAGAATGACGGTCAGATTCAACTAGCCCTCCGCAATCCGCTGGATTTGCAACACGAGGAACCCAAGGCTGTTCACAAAAGGACCCTTTATGGGCAGTCGCCACCAGCACCCAAGAGGAACGTGGTACAGCGGACACCCAAACCGCCGGCTCCCCCTCCCTCTCCGGTGATTTTGCCTGCACTTTTCGAAGTGGAGCTCATCCAGGGCAGCAATCGCGAGAAGCTTCAGTTCGATG
>JBFGHF010000078.1:0-10285 GCA_041578355.1 Acidobacteriota bacterium | reverse complement strand
GGCGGCATCGCCTGGGGCTCCGTCAAAGCCCTTCCATGAACACAGCCCGTGGCGCGGGCATCCTTGCCTGTGCTCCGGTTCTCTTAAGCGCAGCCTGGAAGGCCGCGCCACGTTTTTATTCCTCCGCCGGCAGCCGCAGGGCGACCAGCTCGGCCTCCACACCCCGACCCGCAATCGCGCAAACGATGTACTGATTGCCCTCGTGCATGTAGGTCATCGGCGCCGTGTTGGTTTGGGCCGGCAGTTCGACCTTGGCGATCTCCTTTCCGGTTGCCTTGTCCACCGCGTGGAAATAGGCGCGCCCGGATCTCCCCTCGCCGTACATGAGCAGCGTTTTCGTCACCAGCACGTTGGCGTGGGAGCGCTGTCCCGTATTGGGGATGACGACGTCCTTGAGCGCTGGATGGTCCTTGATCGAGTCGGGTGTATCGCCGTTGGGAATCTGCCACAGATTTTCGCCCGTCTTGAGATCGGTTGCCACGATCGAGCCGTAGGGCGGCTTCCAGAGCGGTAGGCCCTGCGGACCGCGTGCGCCGCCTGGCCCCTGTACGTAGTTCATCGTCGACGGTCCTGGCTTGGCCCCTCGGTAACGCCCTCCTATGTTTCGCTCCGACCCGGGGACCAGAGAATAGGCGCTGGCGCTTCGAATCGTCGCCGTGTAGAGGATTCCGGTCTCGGGGTCCACCGCCAATCCGCCAGGGATGTTGGCCCCGCCGTTGGCGCCCGGCATTACGATCGACCCCTTGTTGCCCTTTTCGGGATCGTAGACGGACGGAGGAATGAAGGGATGGGGTGCGATCCGGTATTCCTTGATGATTTCAAGGGCCTGCTCCTTGAGCTCGGGCGTGAAGTCGATCAGGTCCTCTTCCCTCAGCCCTTGCAGTTCAAAAGCCGGGGGCTTGGTCACGAATGGCTGCGTGGGCCAGGATTTTTCGCCGGGTACGTCCGTTTGGGGGACGGGCCGCTCCTCGATCGACCAGACCGGTTCTCCCGTCTCTCGGTCGAAGACGTAAAGCCAGCCTTGCTTGGTTCCCTGGATCACCATGGGGATGCGCCGGCCGTCGGCCATGTCCACATCCACCACTTTGGGGGCCACCGGGTTGTCCATGTTCCAAATGTCATGGTGCACCATCTGGAAATGCCATTTTTTCTTCCCGGTCCCGGCGTCGAGAGCGATGATGCTGGTCCCGTAAAGATTTTGACCGTGCCGGTGCCCTCCGTAGTAATCGCCCGTGGGCGTGTCGGTGGGGATGAAAACCAGGTTGCGCTCCGAATCGGCGGAAAGCGGCGGCCAGGAGGAGATGTTCCCCGTGTAAGTCCAGGAGTCTCCTTCCCAGGTGTCGTGACCGAATTCTCCGGGCTGTGGGAGCACGTGGAAAGTCCAGAGATGCTTTCCGGTCTTGGCGTCGTACCCTCGGATATGACCGGGGATGTTCTTGGGGCTGGCCGGTTGGTATCCCTGCTCGTGGGAGTTGCCCACCACTACGACTCCGTTGACGACGATGGGAGGCGCCGAAGAAGTGATGTCTCCCGATTCGAGAACGCCGCGCTCAGAGTCGACGGGATAGGGACCCAAGCCCAACATCAGGTCGACCACGCCGTTGATGCCGAAGTAGGGAAGGGGAATTCCCGTTTCAGGGTCGAGCGCCACCAACCAGAATCCCGGAGTGATCAGGTAGATGACGTCGCGGCCGTCGACCTTGGCATGAGCGACACCCTTGCCGTAGCTCTGACGGCTCGACTCTTCCCAACGGGGATTCGATTTCATCCGATACATCCAGAGCGTTTCGCCCGTCGCCGGGTCGATGGCCACCACGGCCCGGCGCGAGCCTGCCACGGTGAAAAGCTTGTCTCCGACCTTGATGGGCGTGGCTCGGTAGATGAAGTCGGGTGCCGGGCCGAAATTGGCCGCTTTCCAGCGCCAGGCGATCTCCAGGTCGGCGAAGTTTCCGGCGTTGATTTGCTCCAGGGGGGCATAGCGTGTGCTCTTCTCGTCGCCGCCCCAATAGCGCCACTCGCCGTTTTCCGTTCCCGGATGTTTCTGGGGCCAGAGCGGCGCCGAAAAGGCCAGGCAGAGCAACGCGGTGATGGCCGGAAAACGGAAGCTCTTCATTTCTCGCTCCTTCTGATGATGATCTTGGCGAGCGCCGAGTCCTCGCTGGGGAGCTCGACTTCGCCCGGGGGAAAACCGTTGATTTTGAGCAGAAAAGCCATGATTTCGGCGTATTGCTCGGGTTTGAGGCTGCTGGGACGGTCCTCGGGCATGGTGTTGACGATCAGCTGGTTGAGGGCGCCCAGCGTGTTTCCGGCCCAGGCATCGATCAGCCCGCCGGTGTAGAAATCGTCGATGTGACAGTGGCCGCAGGCCCTGCGGTGTGTTCGCTCGCCGCGCTTGGCCTGTTCTTTGGTGTAGACACCGTCGGCCGTGTCGCGGGGGACGGCATCGGGTTGCTCCGCGGCGTGGGCGATTCCGAGAGCAGAGACGAGCAGCGCCACCGACAGCGCGCCCGCAAATCGCGTCGGACGCAACGCTGCGCCCCACGCTGATGGCGACGCTCTCCGAGTCTCTTCCGCTCTTCTACTCATTGACAGGAAACTCGTCTCCCGCCGGACGATCCCTCCCCAGCCACAGGGAGGCCAGCCACACCAAACCGGCCAGGATCACCCCGGCCATGAGCCAGCGTGTCCCACTCGCCAGTGTCGAGAGCGTCAGCTCCGGCCAGGAGTATCGGCTCAGCAGCGCGCCACGATCCAGCATCCAGTGCCAAGCGGTGTGGCCCACGAGCACCGACAGAATGATAGTACCCATCCGCGCCTCCACCACAAAGCGGAAAAGCAGGCCAACAGCGGGAATCAACACGGCAATCACGAGCAGCTGTCCGAGTTCCACTCCGACATTGAACGAAAAAAGCGAAGTCAGCAAATGCCCTCCCGCGAATTGGAGGGTCTCCTGTAATGCGAAGGAGAAACCGAAGCCATGGACCAAGCCGAACCCGAAGGCGATCGCCCAGCGGTGTTCCAGACTTCTCCCGATGATGTTTTCGATGGCCATGTAGACGATCGAGATTGCGATCAGCATTTCAATCAAGGGCGGGAACCAGAGGCCTCGAGGGACAAAGCCGAAGGCGGCGCCCAACAACGTGATGGAATGAGCCACTGTGAAAGAAGTGATCACCAGGACCAGGGCGCGGAATCGGCGCAGGGGTATGACCAGGCAGAGCAGGAAAAGAAGATGGTCGAAACCGTCCAAGATGTGAAAGAAACCCAGTTCCACGAAGTGAAGGGCGGCTTGGCTCCAGCGCGGGTCGAGCCGAACTACACCGGGGTCTCCGCTGAATTCGAACGCCCGGTCGCTGCCCTCCGGTGCGATGTAAAAGAGCACGGTTGTGACCCGCAGGCCCAGTCTTGCAAAAGCAGGGCGAATCGAAAACCGAGATCGATCCGACTCGACGGGATACTCCAGATGCAGGTCGAGCAAAGCTTGCTGCCAGAAGAGCTGCGTTGTCTCGGAGAGCGGGGGTCCCCGGAGCCCCGCGAGTGCGTCGGAGTAGGAGGAGAAGGACTGGTCCGTCGGGAGTGAAAAGCGTGTCGCCGCAATTCGCGGAGCGCCCAGGCGCACACCCTCCTCCCAGAAGTCCATGCTCCCCGAGATCCAGAGCGACGCGGCGTCCTCGATGAGCGATTCCGCGCTTTTCAGGTCCAGATATCCCGGGCCCACGGTGAGCCAGTTCAAGTCGCGCATCGCCTCCAGTGGCGTCCGGATCAGAACGTGAAGCCGTTCTCCTTCCGGCTTGATGAACATGCGGACGGTGACATCGTCGGGGATCTCGTGGGCGTGGGCCGCCATCGATGCGGCAAAGACCATCCCCGCTGCAAGGAGGACCGAGATGTTGAGACGTTGTTTCCGAACCATGGAATCCGCTCGCGGCGCCCACCGTTAGATTAGGGTCCCCGCGGTCGCGTGGCAAGCGCCGAAGGTGTGAGCCGGCATGCTTGACCACTACCCGCTGCCGATTGCGGATTTTCATCCGGCGAGCGACCCGATATACTGAGCGGATACGTGGATTCACCGGGGCCGGAGAGTGCAGCATGCTCGATATGATCAGTCGTCACAGCAAACTTTTGACGGGCGCGGCGTTTTTGCTCTTGGCTTTGACGCTGGGGACCTGCGCGCGAGCGCTTGAGGAGCGAGCCGCCGCCCAGGAGACTGGCGTCATGGCGCCGCTCTTCGAAGTCGATCCCTTCTGGCCCAAACCTCTGCCCAATCATTGGATCATGGGATCGACGATCGGCATCTCGGTCGACTCGCGCGATCACGTTTGGGTGGTCCATCGGCGGACGACGTTCAACGAGAGGACTGAGATCGGCGCCACGACGGACCCGCCCACCGGTTCCTGTTGCATCCCGGCGCCCAACATTCTCGAATTCGATCCTGAAGGCAACCTGGTCGGCCATTGGGGAGGTCCCGCCGATGGCTACGACTGGCCCAGCTCCAACCACGGCATCACAGTCGACCACAAGGACAATGTCTGGATCGGGGGCAACGGGGGCGACGACGCTCACATTCTCAAGTTCACTCGGACTGGACAGTTTCTGATGCAGCTCGGCAAGCCGGGAACAAGCAAGGGGAGCAACGACACCGAAACCTTCGGGCGTGTGGCTGAAGTCTCCATCGACGCCTCCGCCAACGAGGTCTACGTGGCCGACGGCTACGGCAACAAGCGGGTGGCCGTGATCGATTTGGACAGCGGCGAGTTCAAGCGCTACTGGGGCGCCTACGGCAACAAACCCGACGACACCAACCTGGGACCCTACGATCCGGACGCCCCGCCTGCCCAGCAGTTCCGGAACCCCGTGCACTGCGCCGAACCCTCCAACGACGGATTGGTCTACGTCTGCGACCGCGCCAACGACCGCATCCAGGCCTTTCGCTCCGACGGGACCTTCGTCAAGGAAGTGTTTATCGCCCCCAGCACCCTGGGAGACGGATCCGTCTGGGATATCGCCTTCTCCAAGGATCCCGAACAGAAGTACCTCTATGTTGCCGACGGCAAGAACATGAAGGTGTACATCATCCTTCGGGAAACGCTGGAAGTCCTCACCAGCTTCGGTGACGGGGGGCGCCAGCCCGGCCAGTTCTTCGCCGTCCACAGCATCGCCACCGACTCCAAGGGCAACATCTACACGACCGAGACCTACGAAGGGAAGAGGGTCCAGAAGTTCGTCTACAAGGGACTGAGCCCGGTGACCCAAAAGGACCGGGGCACCCCCTGGCCCAAGTCCGATTGAGCCGTGGCGGCGGCCTTCCAGGCTGCGCTCCGGAAAAAACCGCTGACCGGACCCGCCTCAAGAAACACGGGTGAAGTCTCTGTCTTCGTTCTCACGAACGAAGCTCTGTCATCGTTGCAGGTCCGTTTGACTTGGGTGGGAGCTCCTTTGTAACCCCTTACTCCCGAAAGTTCTTCCACCATTTCCACCACTCGCCGCCCTCAGCCGCGCCGGGTCGGGGCGCCGGCAGGTGCATCTTCTGACGGATCTCGGTAATGTCCCAGCCCGTCAACCGCGCCAGGTTCTGGGCGCGTTCTTCCCGTTGTTTGGGCAAGTTCTCGTGGTAGGAGGCCCGCAAGGCCCGGCAGCCTTCCCGCCTCTCCCCAGGGACCCGGGAATCGGTGGGTGTCCGCGGGCTGATTTGCGTGTTCCAGGGATCGATCCAAGGATGACGGAGGATGTAGCGTCCTTGGAAGTTGCGGCGGTCGCCGGTTTGTTGAAAGACGAGGTCTTCGGGAAACGTTTCGGCTGTATAGCGAAGATGCAGTCTGGTCACGAACACGTTTTGGGCAGCCTCCTTTCCGGCGCCCCCGGTTTCCCAGAAGACGCCTAGCTGGCGAAGCTCTTCACTGCTCAGCGGGTCGGCGGCGCAGGGATCGCACCAAGCCATGTCCCAAGCGTATTCCAGAAAGACGGCACGCATGTTCTCCCTCGCCACGGCCGTCGAGAACATGTCGCGATAGAACCGCCCGAAGAGGTCGTGGCCCTTGACGTACACAGGGATCTCCAGGTCGCTGGGGATCTTGACGGTCCGGTAATTGGTGGTTTCGACTCTACCTTTGCGGGTGAGGGCAAAGACGAACAACTCTTGTTCCCGGTCGGCGTTGATGGTGCCCAGACGGATCGGGAGCATGAACTTGGGAGACTCGAAGGCCACCTGAAGAGGCCGCAGATAGGTGTAGCCGAGCCTGGACTGCTCCTGCAGATTGACCTTGGCCACGAAGAAGCGCATGTTTTGACGGATATAGCTGTCCAGTACCGATGAGGCTCCTTCCGGAATCCGGTAGCCGTTCCGCCGCAACCAGGTCTCCAGCCCGTCGCTCTCCTGGGCGGAAAGGATCAATATGTCGTACTCGCCCACCGTGTATTCGGCTTCGACAGTGACGCCCAGAGCGGCGTCCCTACCGTCCAGGCGCGACGCCATTGTTCCGATCCCTGCGCCCGCTTTACTCAGGAAATACATCCGCTGCTCGCAGGGGTCGCTGTCGAAATACTCCACCAGCCGCGGCGCGGTATAAGCGTCCAGGTGCTCGATATACTTGTTCTCGGTGACTCTGATCTGGTCTCTCTCCAGGAAGGTCGGCACCGGTATCACGATGGCAAACTCGCGGATGTCGCCCTGATAATCGTTGGCCATCGTCAGGACCGTGCGATCTCCGTCCCGCACCAGGACCACCTTCGAGGCCTTGTTGAACAGCTTGGTGTCCGCTTTGGCGACGTAAAACCCGCAGAAGGCATAAGCACGGCCGAGGTCGAGAACGAGAACGGCCATGGTCAAGACACTCAGCAGAACTCTCAACTTTTTCACGGGTCCTCCTTTTCACCTCAAACAGGGGGCGCCAAGCTCCCCCTGGGCGCCATCGGGCGGGACTCACCCCACCTATAGGGTCTGCCGGGACTTTTCGCATTGAGAAGGGGCAAGCTCAAAGACCCGAGGGCCAGGGCATAGAAGATCCCGTTGCTGACGGGATAAAACCAGTTCAAGGTCAGGCCCGCTCCCAAGACCGCCACCACACATGCAAAGGCCACCCGACCGCGCCTGGAACGGGGAGTCGTTTTGGGGTCGGAAATCATAAAGAACGCAAAGAGAAGCAACGAACCACTCTGAAGCTGCCGGAGCGGGATGGCCCAGGGATCGCCCAGGTACAGCGCCCGTGCCAAGAGCAGGGCCGCATAGCAGCCAAGAAAAGCGAAGGAAACATCCCAGCGTGACGCCCGGGTCAGGACCAAAATGCTGGCGCAAGCAAAAAAGAAGGCCAGCAATGCGCCGCTCCCCCATTGTCCCGGCGCCACCCAGGCCCCGTCCGTGCTGAGCAACAAGAAGACGATGCCGAAGTTGGTGGGATTGAAGACATGGCCCGTCCCGCTTCGAATCAGAAACTTGCTGCCGATGCTGAGCGCCGCGGCTCCAACCGCCAACCAGGGAGAAGCCACACGCAGCAAAAGGCAGAGCGACAACGCCGAGATCAGTGGGCTGCGGGGATCGAAGCGGGGCACCCCGAAAAACCAGCTGAGAAGAGCCTGCGCGGCCAAGGCTGCGAAAATCGTGATCAGCGAGACGCCCAGACCCATGCCGAAGTCGAACGTCCTGAGGCCGTACATCCAGAGGCTGGCCAGGACGAGTAACTGGAGGTGCCGGGGGTCACGGAAGATGCTTTCGACAAGGCTTCCGGGCGGAGCCTTCAGCATCCGGCTCCCCACCCCCTTGCGATGATTCTCCGGCTCCGATTGCGATTCGATCACATCTCTAATAACTCTCGAGCAGTCGGTTTTCTTAGGGTCTCATTCTGGGATGGGTGAACCCCCTCGCCTTTAGGCGAAGCCTTCAGGAGGCTTGCGGTACACTGAGCGAGTGAGCGAATACCGGCGCTCGTCGCACGCAGTGTACCGACTTCGTTACCACTTTGTGTTCCTCACGAAGTACGGCAAGCCGGTGTTGCGGGGGGAGATAGCGAAGGAGGTACGCAACCTGACGCGGGAGATCTGCCGGTCGTACGACATCGAGATCGTCAAGGGGCATGTGAGACCCGATCATGTGCATCTTCTGCTGGATGTGCCGCCGAAGAGGGCGCCGAGCCGAGTGATGCAGGCGATCAAAGGCAAGACGTCGCATCACCTGCTGCAGGATTACCGCAGACTGCGAAAGGAGTTCTGGGGCCGGCATCTTTGGGCGCGAGGGTACTTTGTGGCCTCGACGGGCAATGTGAGCGACGAGATGGTTGCGCAGTACATCGAAACCCAAGATGCCGAGACCCAGGACGACGATTTTCGGGTCACTGAGTAGGAAGCCTGCGTCGGGAGGCGAGGTCTTTAGGCGACTTCAGTCGCCCATCGAATCCACCGCCTTCAGGCGGTGGAGGTCGGAACGACGCTCAAAGAGATTCCCTGGCTGATCCATCGAACGACCTCGCGAAGCCGGTCCCGGCTGTACCTATGTAGGTGTCCGAAGTGCGCTCTTGGTTCACTGACGGGGTTCTGGAAGCCGTCGCACCCCCTTGCGGCGCGCCTTTTCCATGAGGGCGGCCCGGAGCGCTCAAGAGTGGACGGAGTCTGTCCTCTTTGCGCCCGTCACGAGCAAGGTGTGCTCGTATTCAGGCTGCGTTGCGCGCCCCGATTTCGAGGACTTCGGCAAAGACTTCGGTCGCCTGGCGCATTTCGGACATGGTGCCCAAGGAAATGCGGCAGTGGGTCCAGAGCGGAGGGAAGGGGCGGCCGACCAGGATCCCCCGGTCGCGGCAGGCGGAGCGGAAGTCCTGGATGGGCATGCCCACGTCGACGAAGATGAAGTTCGTTTGCGACTCCGCCACCGCCCGTCCCCGCTGCCGGAAGAATTCGGTTGTGTACTTGCGAACTTCCTGGTTGCGGGTCCGCTCGTTCTCGATGAAGCTGGAGCCCTGCTCGGTGGCGGCGATGGCTCCGGCGAAGCTCAAGACGCTGATGCTGTTGCCCATGTGCCACGCCGCAAGCTCCTTGATCGTGTCTTCATGGGCGACGGCGTAGCCCAGCCGCAGACCAGCCATCCCGTAGGCCTTCGAAAAAGTCCGCGCCACGATCACGCGCGGATCTTCCAGGGCCAGCGGAATCATCGTCTCGTGATCGGAGTCGGTAACGTAGTCGATATAGGCTTCGTCGATGAGGATTCTGGTTTCCGGAGAGTACTGCAGCATCTTGCGCAGAAAAGTCTGGGTGTCGCTGTTGGGGACCAGGGTGGATACGGGATTGTTGGGGTTGCAGTAAAAAAGCAGCCCGGCGCCTTTGGCGGCGTGGAGAGTGCGTTCCAGGTCCATTCGGTAGTGGGGCGTGAGGGGCACGGACTTGACCGGTGTGCCGATGATTTCGGCGTACCCCGCGCACTCTTCATAAGTGGGCAGCGAGCCCACCAGAGGCCGGTCACCCGAGGTATAGACCTGCGTCACGGTGACCAGCACTTGTGTCGAGCCGCAACCCGGCAGCACGTTCTCGGGTTTGACGCCGAGCTTCTTGGCCAGTGCCTCGTTGAGGGGTTCCCGCCAAGCGAATGGGTAGCGTCCCGGCCGGGCGTGGGCGGGACCCAGCGCTTCTCGAATCGCCTTCAGGACAGTCTCCCCCGGCCCCATCGGATTCTCGTTGCTGCTCAGCCGGATGTCGATGCTTTTCGAGCCCGGCTCCTGGGCTGACCATCGCCAAGCCTCCATCCCTCGGGCAGTGACGATCGAACCCGCCATCGCCCCACCGGCGCCGATCCCCAAAGTCTTGACAAAGCTGCGTCGCGAAACTGCCATGACGGTCTCCTCACGCTGTGTCCTGTGACACCCCTCCCTTTTCACCGGGCCGGCCTTCTTCGACGGGGCTTCCGGCAGGCATGCTCAGCACGGTCTCGAACACTTCCACCGCCCGGCGCATCTCGTCCATGGTTCCCAGCGAGATGCGGGCGTGAGTGTTCTCGAAGGGGGGAAAATCCCGGCCCACCCGAACATTGTGCTTTTCGCAAGCCTCCCGGAACTCCTTGGCCGGGCGCCCGATGTTGACGAAGATGAAATTGGTCTCGCTGTCGGCCGCCGAGTGTCCCTTCGACTCGAAGAACTCGGTGGTGAATTTCTTGACCTCGGAATTGCGGTCCTTTTCGCTTGCCAGGTGGGCCAGATCGCTGAAAGCTTTGCTGGCCGCCGCCACGCCCAGCACGTTGACGTTGTAATTCAGCTTGTGGCGAGAAAGGCGCCGAATCGTCTGAGGCTGTCCGATGGCGTAGCCGATGCGC
>JBFGHF010000077.1:0-10296 GCA_041578355.1 Acidobacteriota bacterium | reverse complement strand
GGTTTGGCGATTTGCGCGAGGTAGTCGTGAAGCACTCGAAAGCGGACTCCCTCGGGGAGAGCCTCGACAGCCGCACGCGCCGCCGCGGCGTCCGACCAGAGCCAGAAAGCGTGGATCATCGTTTCCAGTCGCTCGGCTTCCGCCTGGCGTTGGGGGCCGCTCTCTTCTTCCCCCGCAGACGGGCCTTCTCGAATCGCTTCGATGATCTCCAGCCCCTGGAGACGCACTTTTTCGGGAAGATGCCCCTCGTAGAGGAAGTACGCCGAAACCACGTTCTTAAAGAACTCGAGCTCCAATGCGGGATCGCCCAATTGACCGATCAGACGGGCCGCCTTCTCGAGTCGCTCTCGCGTCTCATCGGGCCTTTTCGTGTACGACGACCGCAAGCTCTCTAAGAGCTCGGAAATCCGCGCTTGCAGACCTTCCGACTCCGCTTCTTCTTTCTTCCTGATGCCATTGTAGGACCGGCTCCGGCTGGTCACGAAAGCGTCGTAGCCTCCTACGGTCTCGAGTTTTTGGGCAAGTTCCGGAAAACTCTCCAGGGCCTCGACGACGGTCTGCGGAGTTTGACCCAGACTTCGCAGCAGGTCGAGGACCTGATTCTCGAAGGCAGTGAACTCGATTCCCGAAATCTCAAGGTTGTTTCCCCCCGTGTTCGAGGCGACCGCCTCCGCCGTATTCGCCCAGAGGAGAATTAAATCCCGGGTCTTCGCCGGATCGCCGAAGCTGGCGTACATTCGAATCAGTTGACGCAAATCTCGGGCGGCGTCCGGGGTCGACTCCATGCGGGTCAATTGGGCAATCGTCTCGTCGACAAGGGCATTCGCCTCTTCGAATCGTGCCGACCGTCCCAGGTTGGCCAGGGCCAGTGCGCGGAGCTCCAGATTGGCGGTTCCCTGCTCGAAGGCTCTCATTTCCTCCAGGGCGCCGTCCAAATCGACCCAAAACCGGCTACTGATGACCTGTTCCTCGATTTCACGCCGCTGCAGCGCCATCTCGGCCGACGCAACAGCGGTCGGCGCCTCGGGCCAGTTGGCCATGATTTTTTCACCGAATTCCGGCTCGGCGCGGCTCAAGTCCATCACCAACAAACGGGCGTTGCGAGTGATCTGATCGTAGGTTGCAGGATCTGGCGAGCGGGCCGCTTGCCGGCGAAGCTCCTCCAGAAAACGCTCCATCCTGGGAAAAGCCTGGCGATTGTCTATGACAATCCAGAACATGGCCAAGGTCCTGAGCTCCTCTTCTTTCGCCCTTTCCACCGCCAAGTCGGTGGCCCAGTGGAGCAGTCTTCGAGCTTCCTCGACCTTGGCTATTGGAATATTGAGCAGATGAGCCGTGCGTCTCGAATCCACATCGAGATGGCGGACTTCGACACGCCGCTGTTGGGCGTTGACGGGACCCAAAAGCCCGAAGAGCACTACGGCAGCGACCTTGAGGTGACAACCCATGGGAACCTCCCTTTATCCTAGCCGATGCGAAAAAGCGAAAAAAAGTTGACTCGCGCGTGGGTTTTTGGGCCGCCCTGCGTCTTGGATAAGTGAATGCAGACTGAACGGCGGACTTCGATATCGGAGGAAGAGTTGGTGGACGTCTACAGGCGCTGCATCGGTCCCCTCTACTCCTACACCTCGAGACGAATAGGAGGAGAGCGCCAGCTGGCTGAGGACATCGTGCAGGAAGCCTTTCTGCGCGGTCTTTCCTGCTGGCATCGAGAGGGCCTTCCCCGGTCTCCGCTGGCTTGGCTGAAGACGGTGGCCTCGAATCTGCTCGCCAGTCATTATCGGCGGGTTCAGCCCAAGCGGCTGGAGGAGATTCCATGGGAGCCCGAAGCTACCGCCTGGGAGCCGGCCGGCCGGGAGGAAGCGGCCCTCCTGGGCCGCGGTCTCTCGCGCCTCTCGGAGAGTCAGGCCCACCTGCTCGAAGCCTTTCATTTCGAGGGGAAAAGGGTCCGCGAACTGGCCCAAGAGATGGGGATCTCGGAACGAGCCGTGGAAGGTCGGCTGCGGCGTGCCCGCGCGGCCTTGCGGCGGGCTTTGGAAAAGATCTTCGCCTGAGGGGAGGCGAAACGATGTGCTTGGTTACGACGAGCACCGGAAAGGTTGAGGCAATGAGCGAAAAACATCGGCCGGACCCCGAATTTGTGTCCAAACTGGAATGGCAGCTGAAGTCGGAGTTGCGGCGCCGGCAAAGAAGTCAAGTGCGATCTCCGTCCCAGCGCCTCGTCGTCCAAGGCTGGCTGAAAATCGCCGCCCTGGTTCTACTGTCGGTTTCTCTGGGAGCGATGGGAGCCGTAGTCGCCGGTCAGATCGAAGAGTCGTGGCAACGCCAACTCAGGACGGCCCGGGCTGCGACTGCAGTGGAAGTTGGACAAGCCCGAATGGATGCTCTCCGGGCGATGATGGGCGAGGTCGAGAGGGAGCGCGACGCCGGGATCATCGGGGAGGAAACCTACGCTCTCTCTCAAGCGGAACTCGAGAAGGCCCGCTTCGCACTGCAGGAGGCGGAGCTCGATCTGGAAGAGATTGAAACAACCGGCCGCCCTCCCCGGGTCGAACTCTTTTCTCCAGCTCTTCGGGGTCCCGATTTCGTCACCCGGCGCCTGCAACTGGAAAAAGACCGCCATCTCAGCCAGCTCCGTTTGATCGAGCCCTTCGTCGAGTCGGTCCGGGAGCGTCACCACTTGGGATTGATCGGGGATGAAGAGCTCTTTTGGAATGAGCAGGAGTGGCACCGATTGGAGCGGGCGGTGGCTGACGCGGAGCGTCGGCTCGAGCTGCGGAGGAGCTTTTTGGCGGGAGATCTCACGGCGGCCGAGATCGACGTCCGGGAGCGCCTGCTGGCCGCGCAAGTCAACTTGGAACAAGCCGAAAAAAACCTCGAGACCGCCGCCTTTCAGCAGGAGAAGGCAGAGGAGCGGTTTCAACACGGTCTGGGCTCCAAGATGGAACTCAGCCAGGCCCGCTTCGAATCGACACGCGCCCAAGCCGAAGCCCGCTTGGCTCGGATCGAATTCGACCTGCTGCAGCGACAGCGCTGATGTACAGAACCTGCAGCCGAAACCAGCACGAGCCAGTGTTCAGCCGAGACCGAGAGCGAGACCGAGAGCGAGACCGAGGGAAGGGCAGCTAACGCCCCGACATTTTTCACATCATCTTCAAATCGGCAGCGCAAGACGCCAGGTTGCAGGGTCCCGCTCGCGCCTCGGTCTCGCTCCTCGCTCTCGAAAACCCAGGCTCAGACTACCGGGGAGACGCCAAACACGTACCAGGTTCTTACCTGCAGCCGAAACCAGCACGACCCTACCCGTCGTCCCCGATGGCCAACACGGGACACCCCATCAGCGCCTCATGGACGGCTGCTTTCTCGTCCTGAGATTCCGGCTGCTTGAAAACGTAAGCATGGCCGCCGCTGTCACTCATTCGAATATTGTCTGGAGCCACGGCGACGCACAACTTCGAGGCGATACAGGTTTCATCGACATAATAGGGACCAGCCAGGTTTTCGGGCTGCTTTTCGTTCTTGTCTGCCATGGGGCCTAGTGTAGCCCAACGGGGCGCGGGCAGGGACTCGCGGGCGCAACCTTCCAGCTGGACTGTCTTCTTCGAAGCGCAGGCAGGATGCCCCCCGGTAGCTGCTGAGCGAAAGTCTTCGCGGAGCACGGCGCCGACGGCGTCACCTGTAGACCACTCGGAACTCGCCGTCTTCAACGCGAAGATCGGCCACCTGGTCGGGAACCTTGAATTTCTCCCGATTCTCGGGCGAATTGAAAACCCGGGACATGGCCCGATCGAGGGCCGCTCTAGGGATGGGCAGGGCGCCCAACTTGCCACCGGTGGGAACCAGTTTCAGGTAGCCGTCCAAGAGCGACAGCTTTCCACGGATCTCCAGCTTCAAGTCTTTGCCGTGAAAATCAAAAACCACGTGAGCGTGGACCTCATCGTCGGACAAGTTGACCTGCAGGTTGCGCACGGTGGAACGGACCTGTTCCAGCGAAGCCTCGCGCTCCAGAACGTCCTCGACTTCGTAGGGCATTTCGGCGAACACCAGGTTTTTCCCCAGCCAGGAGTTCACCTCGGCTTCGTTCAATTCCAGAACGTGTGGGCGGCCCGACTGGACGGCACGCCGGGTCTCATCCAATTTTCGTTGCACACGCTCGCCGGCATAGGGGTCGGGATCCACCGGGGGAGTAGCGGGCTGCTGCAGAATCAGGAAGATGATCACGGCCATGGCGCCCAGGCTCAACCATCGCACAACTCGAAAAGCCCGCCAGAACGGTCCCGGAGGAGGGGGCTCTTGGGAATCCTGGACGGCCTTGGGAGCCCTTCCCCGGTAGCGGGCGAAGATCACCCCGCAGTTGTGGCACTCGTTTCCGCGTGGCTGCCTTTGGCCGCATTTGGGGCAGACGATCCGGTCCATCGGGTCCCAAGATAACAGCCATTCCACGCAAAAAAGGTGCGCGAGATCGCAAAAACGTAATCTCGATCACCGGACGATCCAGAAAGCCGAGCTCGAAAGCGGAGGTCTCGGCCTTTGACGGGCCTGTTCTACACGAGTAAAGTGTATTGGTCCGCTGCTTCCGGGAGAGAACTTACATGCGCTGGTACAAGAAACTGCACTGGAAGATCATCATCGGGCTCGTGTTGGGACTCATCTACGGCGTCCTGGCGGCGACGATGGGTTGGGGAGGCTTCACCGACCGTTGGATCTATCCCTTCGGAAAGATCTTTCTCAACTTGCTCAAGCTCATCGCGGTGCCGCTGGTCCTGGCTTCACTGGTAACCGGGGTGGCATCGCTCTCCGATCTTCGCAAGCTCTCCCGCATCGGTGGAAAGACCATCACCATCTATCTGGCCACGACCGCCGTGGCCGTCACTCTCGGACTGGTAATCGTCAACCTGATGAAGCCGGGCCACAGGGTTCCCGAGGACATGCGCGTGCGGCTGCAGGAGGTCTACAAAGACGATGTCGCCACCCGTGAGGCGGCGGCTGATCAGGCCAGCCAACGAGGTCCGTTGCAGCCCATCGTCGACATGGTGCCCGAGAACGTCTTCGGCGCCGCAGGCGACAACTCCAACATGCTCCAGGTGGTTTTCGTGGCGCTCCTGCTGGGCGTGGGGCTGATTCAGGTGGGACGCGAACACGCGGCCCCGGTCTTGGCGGTTTTCGAGGGCATCAATCAGGTCATCATCCGCTTGGTCGATCTGATCATGTTGATGGCTCCGATCGGAGTCTTCGGGTTGATCGCCGGGACCATCACTCAGGTAGCGGGAGAGAATCTTGCTCAGGTTCTCGAGCTCCTGGGTGCCCTGGGATTCTACTGCCTGGCCGTGGTATTCGGTCTGATCATCCACATGCTCCTGACCTACGGCTTCCTGCTCAAGTTCTTCACCCCGCTCTCTTTTCGGACTTTCTACGGGGGGATGGGGCCTGCCCAACTGGTGGCGTTTTCCACCAGTTCCAGCGGTGCGACCTTGCCGGTGACGATGGAGCGCTGCGAGGAAAAGCTCGGCGTGTCGGAAGAGGTGTCCTCCTTCGTCCTGCCCCTGGGCGCCACGATCAATATGGACGGCACGGCCCTCTATCAGGCGGTTGCGGCCGTTTTCATCGCCCAGTCGCTGGGAATGGGGCTGGGCATCGGCGCCCAACTCACCATCGTCTTGACCGCAGTGTTGGCCTCTATCGGCACGGCCGCCGTACCCGGTGCGGGCATCATCATGCTGGTCATCATTCTCGAGGCGATCGGTGTCCCCAGTGCGGGAATCGCCTTGATCCTGGGCGTGGACCGAATCCTGGACATGTTGCGGACGGTCACCAACATCACCGGCGACGCCACCGTGGCCACCGTCGTGGCTGCCTCGGAGGGTCAATTGGGGGCCGCCGACCTGTCCGAAAAAGAAGACCGAATCCGAGTCGCCTCCTGATGGAAAGCGGACCTCGCAAGCGAAAGCCCTTCGAGTCTCGAGGGCTTCGTGCCCGTGTCGGAGTCTTGTTTTCTTTCCTACTGGTGTGTTCCGCAGCCGGATCGCCACTTCTTGCTCAGTACCCCACGACCCGACCCGGAGCGCACGACGGGACGATCGAAGGCGAAATCGTGCTCGGTGCCGACAACGCCGCGGCGCCTCACCGGGCCACGGTTGAACTTTTTTCCCGGCGCCTCGGGGTCCACGAGGTGAGGATTCTGTCGCGGGGCGAGAGCTTCGAGTTCAGGGGGCTGCGTTCCGCCGTGTACACGGTCCGGGTCAGCTGCGAAGATCATCAGCCGGTCGAGCAAAGCGTCAACCTGGCGGGATCGCTGCGAGCCGAGGTGGTGCGAGTGCGCCTTGAATTGGGCGAGCCCTTCGATTCGGACACCGTGAAAGACGGCCCTCAGACCGTCTCCGTCACTCGCCTGAGTATCCACCCCAAGGCCTTGGAAGCCCTGGAGAAAGCCGCCCGCTCCAGCAAGGAAGGAGACCACCGCAAGGCCATCCGCCTTTTACTCAGGGCGACTCGATACCAACCCGATCTTGGCGAAGCCTACAACAATCTCGCAGTCAGCTACTTTCGATTGGGAGAGTACGAGAGGGCCATCGAGGCCGCGCAACGAGCCATCGCCATAGACGAAGAAGACGGTTTGGCTCACAGCAACCTGGGCATGACCCTGCTGGCGAAGGGGCAACGTCGCGAGGCACAAGACGAGCTGACCCGGGCCCTGGCGCTGCGGCCCGGCAGCCAGGAGATCCAGCTTCAGCTGGCCGCCCTTTCTCAAGATCTGGGCGACTTCCTGTTGGCGGCGAGATTGTTTCTGCAAGTCTGGGAATCGGGAAACCAGCCGGACGCGCTCCTTTTGCAAGCCGCAGGCTGCTATTTTCGGGCGGGTGACATCCCTCGATCGGAGGACCTGGTGGACCGCTTCGCCGCCTTGCACCCGGGCGATCCTCGACCGGCCGAAATACGCAGGTTGCTGCAAGCCTCCGATCAGCCGCGCCCGTAGCGTTTCAGGTAGTTCTTGAGCCGCAGCTTGCGCCTGGTGCTCTTCGAAGTCATGTAGCGGATCTTGCCGAAGATGGGCCGCTCCGGGCCCCAGGCGCGATCGTAGCGTCCCAGACACCAGAGAATCCCGCTGTAAGAGTTCGGGTCGCGCCCGTCCAGTGCGTACTTGTCGTTGAGCTCGATCATGATCTTCAGGGCTTCCTGCGGAGAGGACGACCAGTGAAGTACTTTTTTGCCCCACAGCATGCGCAGATAGTTGTGGATCTTGCCTTCGCGCCGCAGTTGAGTCTGGGCGGCATTCCATATCTCGTCGTGGGTCTCGGCCTCCTCGAACTCTTCGAGTGAATAGAGCGGATCTCGAGGGTCGTCGGCATGTTCGGCCAAGGTCTTCTGGGCCCATTCGGGCAGTGAGTCGTACTGATCGTAGTCTTCCCGTCGGCTGCAGTAATCGAAGCCGATCTCTCTCCAGGTCACGAGTTGATCGATAAAGTTCTGGCTGGAGGAGTCGAGCGACCACCAACTGTCGACTTTGCCGACCCGGGAGGTGATGGGCTGACCGAGTGCGGCGTCTCCCCGTTCAACGACCCCCCGGAACACTTGGTGGGCCGAAATATGTCCGAAGTGAAGCCAGGGCGAAAGCTCGCTGGTGGCATTCTCGTCCGGATGATTGGCCTTATCGGCGTAGTCGGAGAGCCGATTCTGGATGAAATCATCCAGCATCTCGGCCGCCTGCTCGGATCCTCCGCGAGCGTCCGTGGCGGGTGCGGCGCCTTTGAGTGGAAGCTCGGGAATCCAGTCCCGGCTGTTCTTCAGATCGGCTGCGGATCTTGGCGGCCAGCGATCCAGGATCTTCCGGTCGGGCGATGCGGGCTTGGGCAGCTTCTTGTTCTCAAGCGGGTCGGCCAGAGGGAAATCGGCCAGATGCCGATAGAGGTCGGCCTGGAGAAAGCGGCGGAAATCGTAGGCCCTGGAATAGACCTTTTCGACGGCCCGCATGGGCAGCATGCCGTTGGAGTCGACCGCTTCCAGCGGGACCGGGAGTTTGGCGGCGGCGGCGGAGATCATCCGAGGCAAAAAGAAGGCCGGATAGTCGTCGGTGACGACCAGGCAGGCCTTCTCGCCCAGCGCTTCGAGGAGTCCTTTGCCCGCTCCCTTCCGACTTTCGACGAAGGCATAGTAATAAGCCCTTTTTTCCTCGGCCCGGGCGGCGTTGTCCGCCATCCCGTCGACGACGAACTGATGAAGCCGGGGAGAGGCCCAAGGGTAGTCGCACCGCAGAGGCTCGAGGATCAGCAGAGGTCGCTTCAGGTGGACCGACCAGTCGACGGCTCGCTGCAGTGCGAAGTTCGATTGCAGCCGGCGGAAAGCGATCATCCAGTAAAGCACGTATTCGCCTTCCGATCGAAGCTCTGCCGAGTCGAGCGTGCGAACTCGAAGTTGGGGGACATTGCTCTCTGCAAGTTTCAAGGCTGCCATGATTCTCTTCGATGTGAGTCTTGCGGCGGGCTCGGTTTGCGCGAAATTGATCCCGTTTTCGGGCGGCATCCCCGACCCGAGGCTCTACCGCCCTCGGGATGCCGCCCAGCGATCACTCTTTGACGGGAAGGTCCAGACAGATTCACCGTTTATCGGAACACTTCGTCCAACCGTCGCACTTTCACTTTTTCGGGCTTGAAATCGAGCATCAAGTCGCCGATGACCTTGTCTTCCGCCAACACCTGGTCCGGTTTGGGAGCATCGTATTGGATCGGGGACGCAGTGTTCTCGATGAGCCTGCGTCGGAGATCCTGGGCATCGCGGGTGATGATGGCGAATTTCACGTTCTCGGTTTGCAGGTGACGCCGGATCACCCGATTCACTTCTTCCAGGGTCAGCTTTTCCAGCCCGCTTCGAACGAACTCGGTAAAGTCTCCGATCCCGTAGTAGCGGCTGTCGAGAGCGTATCCCAGCTGCCGGTCCTGAGTCTTGGTGAGAATGTTGACAAATTTCAAAAGGTAGTTGCGGGTCGCCTCGAAGGCCTCCTCGGTCAACCCTTCACGCACCAGTTTCTCGAGCTCGTACATAGCGGCCCGCAGGGCGAAGTGACCGTTCTCGGGAACCACGGGGCGAATCCAGACCTGGAAAATCTGCTGTCGTCGGCCCAGATTGGGATCGGGATGAAACTGGAACATTCCGCGGGGGAAATACTCGATGTAGGCATAGTCCCCGTAATTGAGCCCGCGCACCTCGCGAAGCCGCTGAAAAAGATGGCTGTTGGTGGAGCGGTGTTCACCGAAATAAGAGCGGACCAACCAGAGAGGAATGAAATCCTGGCGCGCCCGGGTCACCTCTATCGGGAATCCGAAGGAGATCGCCGTGGCGCGAGTCTCCTTCTCCACGATCTCGACTTCCAGCCCGGCCACGGGTTGTGGGGAAGAAAGCGGCTCGCGCAGCATTTCCCCCGGGGGCAGGCCTTCCAAGTCTCGCTTGAGCCGCTTTGCAAATTCCTCGGGAAAGTCGCCCGCCAGCCCGGCAACCAGCACTCCGCGGCCGTAGTTGGCTTGGTAAAAGTGTTTCACGTCGTCGAGCGTCAAACGCTGGAGCGACTCGACATGGCCCAGGTTGAGGTGTCCGTAGGGATGCTCCCGGTAGATCATCTCGTAGAGGACTTCCTTGCCCAGTTCCTCGTCGTTGTTGTCCCGAAGGTCGACCTTCACTGCATTGATCTGGTTGGTCTTGACGCGCTCGAAGTCGTCCTCCGACCAGCCAGGTTCCAGCAGTTGCCCGCGGATCACATCGTAGTAGGCCAGCAGGTTGTCCTTATGCGTTCTGCCGATGAAAACGGTCATCTCCTTGTCGACCTGATTGCCGAAGAACGCCGCCAGCGGGAAAAAGGCTTTCTGGATTTCCTCGTAGGACCTCTGGCGGCTGCCCGCGCTGCTGATCATGGAAGCGGTGAGTTGAGCCAGTCCCTCCTTGCCTTCCGGGTCCTGAGCCGCGCCGGCACGGAACAGCAAGCGAAAGTTGATGATGGGCGAGGAGGTCTTCTGCAGAAGCATCGTCACCTGGGGATCGCGAATTACGACTCGCTCGGTGAAGGCGTCCACCGATCCGGCCTTGCTTTCGACGGCCGATAGTGGTTCGTGCGAAAGCGTCGTTACGACCAGGCGCCGATCGGTGAAGTAGCGCTCGGCGCCGGCCTTGAGATCGGCGGGCGTCAGCGCATCGTAGAGGGCGTAGACCCGATTGACCGTCTCCGGTTCGCGGGTCTGGGCCATGTAGGCGGCCAATGTGTCCGCAATGGCCTCGGAGTTGTCCAAACCGCTGGCAAACGAATACTTCAGG
>JBFGHF010000076.1:0-10318 GCA_041578355.1 Acidobacteriota bacterium | reverse complement strand
CCTCCGTCGGGCATCGTCCTGAGGGCCGCCTTGGAGAAATAGTAGGGGCCGTCGAGATTGACCGCCAGCAGGAGCTTCCAGCGCTTGTCGCTGTCTTCGCTGATGGGCGTCGGCCCTCCCACGCCCGCGTTGTTGACCAGGATGTCGACGGCTCCCAGACGCTCATTCACCTGCCCGATGAACTCGTCGACGGCTTCGCGCTTTCTGACGTCGCAGGGCGCCTGGTAGACCTCGATTCCCTCTTTCTCGAGATCGGAGGCGGTCTGCTGGAGGGTTTGCGCATCACGGGCGCAGATGGCGATTCGGGCGCCGCGACGTCCCAGCTCGGTGGCCGCCGCCCGGCCGATGCCGCGGCTTCCGCCGGTGACAACGGCGATTTTGTTTTTCAGTTCCATGGGGGCGCAATGGTAGGAGGAAAAGCGGAGAAACTCAACCGGACGGATCCGCGAGGCGCCTCTGGGGAGAAGATGAAGCTTGTGCAGGCCGCACAGCGCGAACTATGATCGCCTTCCGTCATGAAACTCAGACTCCTGGCCTCGCTGACACTGGTGTTGAGCGGCTGCGGGGGCGCCGACCCTGCGTCGAGCCACCCTCCGCCGAACATCGTCTACATCCTGGCCGACGACCTGGGCTACGGGGAGTTGGGGGCGTACGGTCAAACCAAAATCGAGACTCCCCACATCGACCGCCTGGCCGAGCGGGGCATGCGCTTCACCGAGCACTATGCAGGCTCGCCGGTTTGCGCCCCCTCCCGATGCGTCCTGTTGACCGGTCAGCATTCCGGCCGTTGCGCGATTCGCGGCAACGACGAGATGCGGGAGCGCGGCGAAGTATGGGACTTCGCCAAAGCGACCGAGAACCCGAACCTGGAGGGTCAACGTCCCCTCCCGGCCGACACCGTCACCGTCGGTCATATCCTTCAGAAAGCCGGTTACAGGACCGCGGTCGTGGGCAAGTGGGGCTTGGGCTACCCCGGTTCGGAAGGCATCCCCAATCGACAGGGATTCGATTTCTTTTTCGGCTACAACTGCCAGAGACAGGCACACACCTATTACCCGGTCCATCTCTGGAGGAACGAAGAAAAGGTGCGGCTCGGGAATCGCCTGGTGACGCCGGGAAGCAAACTCCGGGAAGGAGCCGACCCCGCGGACCCGGCATCCTACGACGATTTCAACCTGGAGCAGTACGCCCCGGAGCTCCTTCTGCGGGAGGCCCTCGGTTTCATCGAGTCCAACCGCGACCGACCTTTCTTTCTCTATTTCGCCAGCCCGATACCGCACGCCCCCTTGCAAGCGCCGCAAAGCTGGGTGGAGCGGTACCGGGAGCGCCTCGGCCCCGAGCAGCCCTATCTGGGGGAGCGGGGCTATTTCCCTCATCCCGCTCCCCGGGCCGCCTATGCGGCGATGGTGGGATATTTGGACAGTCAGGTGGGGTCGATCGTCGAGAAACTGAAGGAGCTGGGCCTTTACGAAAACACCCTGATCCTGTTCTCGAGCGACAACGGACCGACTTACAACGGCGGCAGCGACTCCGCTTTCTTCGAGAGTGCGGGGCCCTTTCGAAGCGACAGGGGCTGGGGCAAGGGATCGGTGCATGAGGGCGGGCTGCGGGTCCCTCTGATCGCCTCCTGGCCGGGCCGGATTCGAGAAGGTTCGACGAGCGGCCACGTCTCGGCCTTCTACGACGTCCTACCCACTTTGGCCGAAGCCGCCGGGGCTGCCGTCCCGCCGCATGCGGACGGACTCAGCTTCCTCCCCGAGTTGCTGGGAAGAGAACAAGACCCGCACGCCTTTCTCTATTGGGAATTCCCTTCCTACGGCGGTCAGCAGGCCGTTCGGATGGGGGACTGGAAAGCGATTCGCAGAAACATCTTCGAAGGAAACCTGACGATAGAACTCTACAACCTGGCCGACGATCCGCAAGAGTCGCGGGACCTGGCGGCTCGGCATCCCGACATCGTCGAACGGATCGAAGAGATCATGTCGGGCGAACACACTACTTCACCCGTCGAGCGCTTCCGATTCCCCCAACTGGGGGATTAGCGCGGGCGCGAGCATCTCTGGTCGCGCTTCGATCCGCTCTTGCGGAATACCGGCTCCGAACCCGTCGACGGGCGACCGGAAAGTTGCGCCACGCCACCGTTACCGCTGCGAAACGACCGGGACCAGTCGACTCCAGGCGGAGGGGGAAGCTCCTCGCAGCCGCTGGAATTTCGCACCCTCCCCTGGGCGGACCGCCGAGCCGAGCGTCGCCGCCCCGCTTTGCCCTTGACCTTGACTGGAGATGAAGCCGTGGTTGGAGCTAACGTCGGTCGGCTCCAGGGGGCTTCCGAAGACGGCCGCCAGGTCGAGGTTGCCGTCGTCACCGAGCGCCGTCAAGGGAATCGAAATGGACAGGGAACGGGACGCGAAGGTGACTGGAAAACGGCCCACGAATTCGAACTCCAGATCCTTGTTGACGACAAAGGCCGCCGCGCCGCCCGCGTCGGGATTGTAAGTGATGAAGTCGATGCAGAACTCGATTCCGATCCCGGTGTTGTAAGGGGAATTCAGGTCGCTGACCGAAGCCAGCCCGGTATTGCCGTCCTGATCCAGGTCGAGGTCGATAAAACCGGTGACGGCATCGGCCGGATTCTCCGAGGGATCACAGGGATCGGCGTCGTTGACATCCGTGTCGATGCAGGGACTGATGGTGTCGGCGAAGTAGAGAGTGATGTTCAAGTTGTCACCATCGACCAAGACCGAGGCCTCGACGATGTCGGGCTGAAACTCTTCGAATCCGTGGGTGTCGGAAACCGGATCGTGATTGCTGCCCGAGGCCGATGTGCGGAGATTCACGACATCCTCGCGGTAGAGGTCCCGAACCGGCACTCTCTCCAGCCGCGGTCCGCCGCCGTTTCCGGCCGGACCCACGGCGCCCGCCACCACGACGACTTCATCCTCCCCGGGCGACTCTGCGACTCGGTTGAGCGCCACGGCGCCCGGTGAGTCGACCGCGGCCCAAGGCTCGACCAGGTCGAGATGGGGCAGGTAGAGGAGCACGCGGTCGGCGGCTTCTTCCGAGATGAAAAGATGGAAGGACTCGCCGCAAGCGGCGTCGCGTCGGAAGACGGCCTCCAACCTGCCGGGCGAATCGAGATTGCCGCGAACCACGGCGCCCTGGCCCGTTTTCAGACTGTAAGTTCGCAACTCCCCGCTGGCCGGCAGGGTGTAGTACACGCTGTTGGTGCAGGGATCGGCGGCGATCCCGCCGATTCCGGTTTGATTCAGCAGTCTGCGCGGCTCCGAGCCGTTGGCGGGGTCGGTCCCGATCAGGTCCGCTTGCAGCCGAACCGACGAGATCTCGAGCAGGCCGTCGGCGTCGGCGACAATCAGTTGTCCCGAGACCGGGTTGATCTCGACGAAGGAGGGTTCATTCAAGCCTGTGACAACTTCCTCGGTCTGTTGGTCGGAAGCGAGTCGAATCAAGCGGCCGCTCCCCTTGGCCGAGATCAGAACGTAGTCGTTTCCGTCGTCCGCCCGCAAGACCTCCAGGTCGGAGATCTCGTCGTTGGGGAAAGACGCCAGCAGATTGGCTTGGCCGTCGGCGATTTCGACGACCTCGGCGGTTCCAGGACCGCCGGCCGGGCCGGTGGCGTTGCGGGCCGCGATCAGAGTCCCGTTGATCGACGTCAGTGCCGTCAAGTCTCCCGGTGAGCCCGCCAACGTCGAGATCTCGACGAGATCGACCGTGCCGGCCCCCGACAATTCCTGTGCATCGTCCCGCGCCGACACCACGACCGGCAGTTCGGGCAAGACGCCGGGCGCCGTGAAAAGACCGGTCGCATCGACGGTTCCCGTCTCGAGGCTGCCTCCGTCTGTGCCGTTGACGGCCCAAAGCAGCCCGTCTCCGTCGTCTTGATCTTGGAATTGCCGGGTTTGGTTCAATTCGACCGCGGCGAAAGCAGGTTGGATGCTCAGGGTGGGCAGACCCGTGTCGGGCAGATAATCGGGCGGGGCGGGTTGAGGCGGAATATTGGAGAGAGAACGTGCGTTGTCGGTCCCGAAGAGCGCGGTCAGGTAGAGAGGCCGGTCGCTGCTGATCCAGATGATGCCCCCCGCCTGTCCCGCGGCCTGCGGAATGAGCTGGCTGAGCAGCCTGGCGATTCTGGTGCCCGGCGGCAGGACGGTGTCGAAGCGGCCCAGCAGGGTGCCGTCGGCCTGCAACGCGACGATCCTCAAGTTGGCGGCCACGGCGGCCGCATTGAGGGCCCCTACCCCGGTGAAGAATCCCTGCGTGGTTGCGATGTGGGAGAAAATCGCCTGGGTCTGCGGCTCCACCTGGGCCGCGACCGCCGCCAACGAACCGGTGGCCGGCGCGCCGTAGGTAACGTAGCCGTTGACGGCCCGGGAATTCGTTTCCACCTTGACCCAACCCTCGAGCGGATCGTCGCCCGCGAACCCGAACATCGCCTCCACGTCTTCCCGCAGGCTGGCTCCCGCGTCGAGATTGCGTAGCACCGGATTCTGCACCGCGTCGGGCGGCCCGTAGAGCGTGCCGTCTGGTCGATAAGCGGTGATGATGGCGCTGACGGGACGGGGAGCGTAGTTGACCAGGCCGATCTCCATTCTCCACGGCCCCAAGACCGCAAGCTGTGGAAAACAGATCGCGTCGAGGAGCTCGCCTGCGCTTTTGGCGTTGAGTCCCAACCAGTCGCCGTCGGGGCTTTTGACGAACTGAAAGCCGCCGATCAGCGTGTCGGAAATGACCAGGATGTAGGCGCCGGGGTCGAGGTTGTTCACCCCGAACAAGTCGAGGACATCGGACCGCATTACTGCATGCGCCTGCAGTCGCTCGTCCACGCCGGAGCCGGGATCGAAGGCAAAGGTCTCGACGAAAACATCCAAGCCGTCGACCAGAAAGAGATCCAACCGCGTGGGCCGGTCCTCGGTGTTGACGATGTTCAGCTCGGTGCTGTAGGCGTCATCCACCCGAATCTGGTTGAAGAAGATCTTGCGCTGGTTTTCGGGTGGATCGGCGCCGTCCATCAGCGTCGGCGTGCCCGTGGTGCTGTCGAGAAAAAGAAAAAACGCGGTCACCCCATCGGCCGGGCTGACGGCTTGAAACCAAGCCACCAGCGAAGGATTGAAGTCGGCCCCGAAGATGGTGGCGATCAGCTCGCCGGCCTGCCGATTGGGTCCCACCTCGACTTGCGCGGGATTGGTGATGCCGGCGCCCGCCACCAAGACGCCACTTTCGTCATAAGCCGTGATGGTGATGGTGGTGGATTGGTCGTTGGGGTTGACGAAAGCGAAGCCGGTGATGGTTCCCGGGTCGCTGGAGACTCGCGGGAGATTGATGACGCTCTCGGCTCGGGCCGTGAACGACATGAGGAATACCAGTAGTGCAACCTTGCTCCACACACTGCAACTGCCCGCTTGAAAATAGCTCAAGACATCTCCTCCATCCCCTCCCGTTTCTCGCTTCGGCCTCTTGCCTGCCACATCGACCGCCGCTCTCGACCCTTACGGACCGGCAGCGGTGCTGTTTCTCTGTCACCGGTCATTATCGACCAATTCTCTGTCATTATCGATGGAAAGCGCTGTGGCATTTCTCACCGTCGGCCGCGGGGGGGCCGGCGGCGGCATCCAGAGCGCAGTCGTGTCGTCCCGCGTGAACGGACTCACTCTCCCACCCTCGGCTCGACGCTTCGTACGTTGAATTCCCTGCTCGAAACCCTGTAGAATCTGGGGTTTTCGGCGGGTGGCAGAGATCATGTTCGACAACCTCTCGGAACGTCTTCAGGGAATTCTCAAGGACCTCCGCGGTGAGGGCCGCCTGACGGAGGCCCATGTCGAGAAATCGATGCGGGAGATTCGAATCGCCCTGCTCGAGGCCGACGTCCACTTCAAGGTGGTCAGAAGCTTCGTGGACCAGGTCAAGCAACGCGCCTTGGGGCAGGAGGTTCTGGGCAGCCTGACACCGGGCCAACAGCTCGTCAAAGTCGTGCGCGACGAGTTGGTCGAGCTTTTCGGAAAGACGACCGAGGGACTGCAATTCGCCAAGACCCCTCCCACCGTGATTCTGATGGTGGGGCTGCAGGGAAGCGGCAAGACCACCTCCACCGGCAAGTTGGCTCGTCGGCTCGCCGCCAAGGGGCAGCGGCCCCTGCTGGTTTCAACCGACGTGAGCCGCCCCGCCGCCATCGAGCAGCTTCGCGTCATCGGCGAAGCCGTCGAGATCCCGGTGTTCGAACTCCCGGGCGCTGCCGGTCCGCTCGAATTGGCGGAAAAAGCGCTCAGTCACTCTCGAAGCATGGGCTACAGCGTGCTGCTCGTGGACACAGCCGGCCGTCTTCACGTCGACGAAGAGCTGATGGGCGAACTACGGCAGATGCAGGAGCGCTTGAACCCGTCCGAGATTCTGCTGGTGGCCGACGCCATGACCGGTCAGGACGCCGTCAAGTCGGCGGGCCGGTTCGACAAGGATCTCGCGTTGACCGGCGTGCTGCTCACCAAGATGGACGGCGACGCTCGGGGCGGCGCGGCCTTGTCGATCCGTTCCATCACGGGAAAGCCCATCAAATTCGTGGGCACCGGCGAGAAATACGATGCTCTCGAGGTCTTCCATCCCGATCGGATGGCGGGCCGCATCCTGGGCATGGGCGACGTCCTCAGTTTGATCGAGAAGGCCGAGAAGGTCGTCGACGAGCGCAAAGCGGAAGACATGATCCGCAAGATGCGCCGCAACGAGTTCACTCTCGAGGATTTCCTGGATCAGCTTCGGCAGGTTCGCAACCTCGGCCCCCTCGACCAGATTCTGGGCATGTTGCCGCAACTCGGGCCTCTCAAGGGTCTCAACCAAATCCAGGTCGACGAAAAGCAGCTGGCGCATCTCGAGGCCATCATCAGTTCGATGACCACTCGAGAGCGGCTCAATCACAAGATTCTCAACGGTTCGCGTCGTCGCCGCATCGCCCGGGGAAGCGGCAGGCCGGTCTCGGAAGTCAACCGGCTGTTGAAGCAGTACCTGCAGACCCGCAAGATGATGAAGAGGGTCAGTAAGGGCTTTCTGGGCAAGAAGTTACCCAAATTTGATTTCCCGATTTGAGAAGATCTCTGGTAGAATGACTATTTATTCGCAAGGAGGAAATCTTGCTGAGGATTAGACTGAGTCGTCACGGGGCAAAGAAGGACCCTCACTATCGTGTTGTCGTCACCGACAAAAGAAATCCCCGCGACGGTCGATTTGTGGAGATTCTCGGGTTTTATAACCCGGCACTCAAGCCGGTGCGCCTTCACCTCGAATTGGAGCGTATCGATCATTGGATCGGCAATGGCGCTCAACCTTCCGAAACGGTTCGGGCTCTCATAAAGCGCGTCAGGAACGGGCAAGCCAATCAGGACCCGCCTGCTTCCGAAGGAGGAACAGAAACCCCGCAAACCCCCACCAAAACCGATGAGTCGGCCGCAGCAGAACCGGAGCAAGAAGCGAAGGTCGAGTCGACTGAAAACGACGTGGAGACCGAAACCAAAGCCAAAGACGACCAAGCCGCACCCGCGGCCGAAACCGCAACTTCATCGTGAGCTCGTCATCTTGACTTGAGTTCTCGTAGCCCGAGCCGAAAAAAGCACTCGTATAGCACTATCCAGGTTGCGGGAGGAGGCGTATGAAGCAGATGATCGAAATGATCGCGAAGGCTTTGGTCGACCAGCCGGAGGATGTCCGCGTTACGGAGGTTGAAGGGGAGCAAACGACCGTCTTGGAACTTCGGGTGCACCAGTCCGATCTGGGCAAGGTCATCGGTAAGCAGGGCCGCACAGCGCGTGCCATTCGAACATTGCTGGGAGCCGCCGGCATGAAACTCCGAAAGCGTTTCGTGCTGGAGATTCTGGAGTAGGTTGACGGACTTCGTCACCATCGCCAGAATCACCAAGACCCGCGGTGTTCGGGGAGAAGTGGCGGCTTTCCTGCTGACCGATTTTCCCGACCGGTTCAGCGAGATCCGACAGGTTCACATTCTCCGCGAAGGAATCGTTTTCCGGGAAGTCCTCGAAGACTTTCGAGTGCATCGGGGCGGGGTCATTCTCAAGTTCGAAGGGCGCGATCGGCCGCATGAAGTGGAAGAACTGGTCGGGGGAAGCGTTCAGATCCCGCAAGATCAACGTGTTTCCCTGCCCGACGATTCCTATTACCAGTCCGACCTGATCGGGTGCGAAGTCTTCGAGGGAGACGTCGCAAAGGGTCACGTTGTGGGCCTCTTCGAAACCGGGCCCGAAGGCCACAATCTGGTGGTGGCGGGGTCGGCCGGCGAAGAGTACATGATCCCCCTGGCCCGGCGGTTCGTGGATCGTGTGGACGTAAGCCGAAAGCGGATCGAAGTTCGGCCCGTCGCGGGCCTCCGCGAGGCCACCCTGACCGAGAAAAGTCCCGGCGGGCGCCGCTCCAAGCGAAGACCCCGAGCCGGGCAAAGGCAGACGCGAAGTCAAAAGACAGGCAATTGAGATGTTGATCGACATCGTCAGCGTATTTCCCGAGATGTTCTCCGAAGTCTTCCGCTTCGGGATCGTTCGGCAGGCCCGCCGAAACGGCGTGGTCAAGATCGGGATTCACAACCTTCGCGATTTTGCCCAGGATCGGCACAAAACGGTCGACGACCGTCCCTTCGGCGGGGGCGAGGGAATGGTGCTCAAACCGGAGCCCCTCTTCCGGGCCGTGGAGCATTGCCGACGCCAAGGGGCTTCCGACGCCCATGTGCTGTTGCTTTCGCCCAACGGCCGACGCTTCGATCAAGAGAAGGCGAAATCGCTTTCCCTTCTTCCCCACTTGATACTGCTCTGCGGCCGATACGAAGGTGTCGATCAGCGAGTGGCCGATCACTTGGCGGACGAAGAGATCTCTGTCGGGGACTTCGTGCTCTCGGGTGGAGAGTTCGCCGCCATGATGGTGGCCGATTCTGTGATACGTCTCCTTCCCGGAGCGTTGGGGAACCCCACGTCCGTTTTGGAAGAATCTTTTATGCATGGGATTTTGGATTATCCCCACTACACACGGCCCGCGGAATACCGAAATCTGGGAATCCCCGACGTCCTGCTGTCGGGCGATCACCGCAGGATTGAACGCTGGAGGAAAAGGGCCGCCCTGAGCCGAACCCGGCGAACCAGGCCCGATTTGCTGGGACACTTCGGAGAGAAGCGTCCCGCTTCGAAGATACCCAGCAGCCAGGAGGTTGCCGGTTCTTGCAAGAGGTGAAGAACATGAATTTGATCGATCAGGTCGAAAAGGAATACATGGAGGGCGAGATTCCCGAATTCACGCCTGGAGACACGGTGCGGGTCAACGTCAAGATCCGCGAGGGAGACAAGTTCCGCATCCAGGCGTTCGAAGGAGTCGTGATCGCCATCAGGAAACGGGGATTGCGCTCCACTTTCACGGTCCGAAAGGTTTCGTTCGGATACGGTGTGGAGCGGGTGTTTCCACTCTACTCGCCCATCATCGAGAGCATCGAGCGAATCAAGAAAGGACGGGTCAGGCGGGCCAAGCTCTACTATCTGCGCCAGCGCAAAGGCAAGGCTGCCCGGATCAAGGAAATTCGCTGAGAGTGCGCAGGGCTGATCACGCCTGGGCCCGCCGGAACGTCAGCCTCACGCTCTAGAATTGTGTGGAAAGTGCGGTGATTCAAGGAAAACCGTCTCCTCCGGTGTCTTTTTGATCACTGGATGTGAGGGTCCACTTTCTCTAGAATTGGGCTGTTGCCTGCAATGTTGAAGAAGCTGAAGATCCTCCGCAGCGCGGAGCGATACGTGATGGACCGCAAGTTCGCTCACGCCGTCCATCAGTATCAGAGACTCATCGCTGAAGAGCCGGAGGACCCCTCGCTCCTCAACACGGTCGGCGAACTCATGCTCCGGCAGGGGAGCCACGAAAAAGCCCTCGAGTACTTCCACAAGGTCGCCGATATCTATGTCGGGGGCGGCTACACCCTGAAAGCCATCGCCATGTTGCGCAAGATCCTGCGCCACGACCCGTCGGATCTGCGCTCGCGGGAGCAGTTGGCCGAGCTCTACGAAAAACAGGGCCTCAACTACGATGCCTGCCGGGAGCTCCGCTGCCTGGTGGACGAGAAAACCAAGGCCGACAAGCCCGAGCAAGCCCTGCTCCACCTCAAGAAAATCAGCACCCTCGACAGCGGGGATTGCGACGCCCTGCTCGAATCGGCAGGCCTTCTCCAACAAACAGACCAGCAGGAAGCCGCGATCGGGTGCTTTTTGGAAGCATTGGAAAGGCTACAACAAAAGGGAGACTTCCAGGCTGCCTTTGAAACCGCCACTCGCGCTCT
>JBFGHF010000075.1:0-10337 GCA_041578355.1 Acidobacteriota bacterium | reverse complement strand
CTCGAACGAGCCGAGCGCCCGCTTGATCGAGGAAACGGACGGCTACCTGTATTACGTTTTCACGACTCGGCTTTGGCGATTTCAGGACGATGTCGAATTCCTCCTCGATCGGCAGGCCGGCGTGGTGCATGTCCGCTCGGCTTCCCGCATCGGCTACTCGGATCTGGGAGCGAACCGGAAGAGGGTCGAGTGGATTCGAGACAAGCTGGAATGAGAGTGCCGGGCTTCGAGAGTGGGTAGTTCGGGCGTCTTGTCTGAGGATCACGAGCAAGGATGCTCGTGCCACGGGGGGTTGGACTGAATCCGCTCCAGATCGCGAGCGTCCCTAGATTAGGGCCGGATGGATGTGCCTGCCCGTTCGGAACACCGAGGGTATCGTGAATAGAGTATTGATCTTGCTGGCCACGGCGCTGCTGCTGCCGGCCTGCGGCTCCGACGAGTCGACCTCCAGCGGCAGCGTTCAAACAGATTCCGTCGGTCAGCCTCCAGCGCCCGTCAGAGCAGAGCCCCAGCCCCAGCCGGTCGAGGTGACACCCCTGCTGCGCCAGGATGTCCGGGAGACGCTCGATCTGGTAGGCACCGCAAAGCCTTGGGACGAGTTCGAGGTCTCGTCGGAGATCCAGGGGAAGATCTCCGCGATCCACGCCGACCAGGGACAATGGGTCAAAAAGGGGGCCCTGCTTCTGGAACTCGACCGCGAGAAGCGGCTGCTCGAGCTGCGCTCACGTGAAGCCAATCTGGCGCGGGTCAAAGTTGAACTGGAATTCGACCGCAAGCGCCTCGAGCGGGGACTGTCGTTGCTGGAAAAAGGCGCCACCTCCGACTCCGAAGTGGACGCGCTCAGGGAGGCGGTCCGGATCGGTGAGACTTCGGTGCGCGTGAGCGAAATCGCCATCGACAGTATCAACCAGGAGATCGAGGACACCAAAATCTACTCGCCGGCCTCGGGCAAGATCTCTCGCCGCCACGTATCCAGGGGAGAGACGGCCAGTCCCGCCAGGACGTTGTTCACGATCGTGCAGCTCAGCCCCATCAAGGTGGTCTCCGAGATCGCAGAGCCCTACCTGCATCAGATCCAACCCGGCGACGTCGCCCAGATCACCTTCGAGGCGGTCTCCCGAGACCCGGTCAAGGGTCGAATCCACTTCGTCGATCCGGTCGCCAACCCCGACAGCGGGGCCTTCCCCACGGAAATCCGGTTGGGGAATCCCGGGGTGCGAATCCAACCGGGAATGATCGCCCGCCTGCAGCTCGAAGCTTCCCTCTTCATAGACGTGCTGGTGGCTCCGGCCGACGCGCTTGTCGACCTGGATGGCCGCTACGCGGTCTTCGTCGTCGAGGGGGATGTCGCCTTGCGGCGCGACATCGCGGTCGAACGCCGTTTCGGGCAGAATGCGATCATCAGCGGCAATCTGAAGGAAGGTGATCTTCTGGTAACCAAAGGAAGTGCTAACATTGTCAATGGCGCCCCCGTCGAGGTAGCTCCCTAATGTCCCTGCCCCGTTTCTCGGTCCGCAATTCGGTCTTGGTCAACATGATCATGATCCTGACGATTGCGTTGGGGACCTACGCCTTGATTACGCTTCCCCGGGAGCTCTTCCCCCAGGTCAGACTCAACCGGGTCATGATCATGGTGCCTTTTCCCGGCGCCTCACCGGAAGAAGTCGAAAAACTCATCTCCAAGCCCATCGAGGACGAGCTCAAAAGCCTCGACCATCTCGACTTCTATCTCTCCAGCTCGATCGAGGGCCAAGCCCGCCTCCAAGTTGTCTTCGAGTCGATCAGCGACGATGAGTTCCAAAGCGTCTACCAGGACCTTCGGCGGGAGGTGGATCGAGTCGAGCTGCCCGAAGAAGCCAAGGATCCCAGATATCTTTCACTCGAGTCTTCCACCTGGATGCCGATGGCGACGGTGGTGGTCAGCGGAGACTTGCCGGAAAAGCGGCTCAAGGAACTCGCCGAGGAGTTGGAAGACGCAATCGAAGGCATGCCCGGGGTCGACGCTGTCAGCCTGGCGGGAGTCAGGGAGCGCCAAGTCTGGGTGGAACTCGACCCACAAAAGCTCTACAAGCACAACCTGACGCTCGAACAGGTTTCTCAGCGCCTGCGGCGTCAAAGCGTCAGCAAGGCGAGCGGCTTCTTCGACATCGGGGACTCGGAATTCCTGATTCGCTCGGTCGACGAGTTCGAGAGCCTGGACGACATAGCCGGGGCGGTCATCAAGCAGGACTCGGTCGGAAACCACCTGCGAATCCGCGATCTGGGGACCGTTCGCGATACCTTCGAAGAGGCTGTCTCGCTCTCCCGCTTCAACGGCAAGCCCTCTCTCTCGCTGAGCGTCTTCAAGGCCCCCGACGGGAACACTCTGGAGCTGATCGAAAGCTTCCACCGCCTGGCGGAGGAAAGGGAGAGTCGGCTCCCGCCCGGAGTCGATATCGCTGTCACCGGCGACAATTCAGAACGGATCGTCAACGCCATCAATCGGCTGCTCAGCAGCGGGCTTTTCGGCGGCGTGCTGGTCCTCTTCCTGCTGCTCATCTTCTTGGGATGGCGCAACGCATTGCTGGTGTGCTGGGGAATCCCCATCACCTTTCTGATCACCTTCACGTTCCTGGAGTTTTTCGGAGAGTCTATCAACGAGTCCTCACTCTTCGCCTTGGTGCTGGTGCTGGGCATGATCGTGGACGACGCCATCGTGGTTATCGAGAACATCGCCCGCTATCTCAACCGTGGCGTACCCACGAGAGAGGCGGCGATCGAAGGAGCCCAGGAGGTGATGTGGCCGGTGATCACTTCCTCGCTGACCACCATCGCGGCGTTCCTTCCACTGATGCTGTTGCCGGGGGCGGTGGGAGAGTTCATGAAGGTGATCCCGATCGTCGTCGGGTTCGCTTTGGCCGCCTCGCTCTTCGAGTCGCTGGTCATTCTCCCCTCTCACGTAGCCGAACTGGGCCTTTCCGACTCTCACGGCCGCAAGACGAGGGTCAACCAGGTGATCCGCCATGCCGGAGCGCGCTACCGCCGCATCCTGAGCCCGTTGATCCGCTGGCGCTGGGTTTTCCTGCCGCTGGTTTTCCTGGTGTTGGCCTCCAGCTTTCTGGTGATTCCCTACGTGGGGATCGACCTGTACGAAGACGACGAGTTCAACGTCCTCTTTGTCCGCATCTGGATGCCCGAGGGTTCCCGGCTGGAAGCCACCGACAAAGTCGTCCGCCAGTTCGAGGATGTCGCTCTGTCTCTGCCCAAGCATGAATGGATCGACGTGGTCGCTCAGCTGGGGCGGCTCGACACGGACAGCGACCGGCTTTCGGGCAAAGACGTGGCCCAGGTGATCGTCAACCTCGTGGAGCCCAAAGATCGTGACCGCAGCATCGACGACATCATCGCCGACCTGAAAGAACGAGGCAGTCATATCTACGGCTACCGCAGAATGGAGATGACCAAGGTCAAAACCGGGCCTCCCGTCGGCCGTCCCATCGAAGTCAAGATCAAGGGACGCTACCTGGAAACCTTGACCGAAATCTCCGGGCGGGTGCAGGCCTTCCTCAAGCAGTTGCCCGGCGTTCACTCCGTGCAGGACGACCTTCTCAGAGGCAAGAACGAGATCCGTGTCAACGTCGACCGCAACCGTTCCCACTTGGTCGGCCTCGATCCGACCGACGTCGCAAACCAGGTCAAGATCGCTTTTGACGGGATCAAGTCGACCGTCTATCACGACGGAGCCGAAGAGATCGACGTGATGGTCAAGTTCCGTCCTCAGTCGCGCCAATCCCTGGAAGACCTGAGTGCGCTGAAGATTCCCACCAGCAGCGGAGGCCTGGTCTCCTTGAGCAGTGTCGCCCGCTTCACCATCGAGCGGGGCTGGGCCGACATCAACCGCTTCGACGGCGAAAGGGCGGTAACGGTCAGCGCCGAAGTGGACCAGGAGATCACTTCACCCGTTCAAGCCACCCGGGCCCTGGTCGAAGAATTCTCCGAGATCGGCCAAGAATACCCCGGCTATCGGCTCGATTTCCGCGGCGAGTTCCAGGAATTTCAGGAGGCCTTCGAGAACATCTTCCGCCTTTTCATGGTGGGTGTCATTCTGATGTACCTGATCCTGGCCGCCCAATTCCGCTCCTATCTCCAGCCGGCTCTGGTCCTTTTTGCGGTGCCCTTCGCATTTGCAGGATCGATGCTCTGCCTTTTGGTCAACGGGTATCAGTTCAGCATCAACGTGATGTTCGGGATGGTCGCCCTCTCAGGTGTGGCCGTCAACGATTCGATCGTCATGATCAGCTTCATGAACGATTCCCGCGGCAAAGGAGCAAGCCTGTACCGGGCCATCTTGAGCGCCGCCAAGCGGCGCCTGCGCCCCATCTTCCTGACCACGATCACCACGGTTTTCGGCCTGATGCCGATGGCTTTGGGGGTGGGAGGCAAGTCGGTGACCTACTCCCCGCTGGCAAATACCATCGTCTGGGGCCTGGGGGTCGCCACCTTTCTGATCCTGATGGTGATGCCCGCACTTTACGCGGCACTCGAGGACGTGCGCAGCCTCTTTCAGCGAAGGAAACCTGCCGCGATACCCCAACCCGTTCCGATTCGCGAAGCCGAGCAGATTCGCCGGGCGGGATGAGGGGGAGTCTTGCGTCTTCCGTCCTTCGTCTTCCGTAGGCGGAGACCTCTGTTTTGCGGCGGTTTGAGATCGCTCGCTGGAAATAGGTGAACACGAATTTGCGACACGCCAGACCGAAGACGGAAGACGCAGGACTCCCACAGCTCATCCTGGCTTCTGCGTCTCCCCGTCGCCGAGCGCTGATCCGGCGGTTGGGCCTCCCCTTTCACGCCGTCGACTTGAACACGGACGAGACCGTCCCGGAGATGGAACCCCCTGAGACGGTAAGGCGATTGGCCGTCCGCAAGGCTGAAGCCGCTGGTCGGCACTATCCCGACCAATTGATCATCGGCGCCGACACGGCCATCGACCTGGATGGACGAGTGCTGGGGAAACCTGCCGATGAAGAGGAGGCCGGGGAGATCCTGGGCAGGCTCCGGGACCGATGCCACCGGGTGTGGACCGGGCTGGCGGTGCTTCAACACCAGGCAAAGCGGCTCGAAGTGGGCACCGTCTCTACCAGCGTCCGTATGGGTGCTTACAGCGGCAGGGTGATCGAAGCCTATATCGAGTCGGGAGAGCCAATGGACAAGGCGGGCGCGTACGCCATCCAGGGACGGGGGGCGGATCTGGTCGACTCGATCGAGGGATGCTACTTCAACGTCGTCGGTTTTCCGCTCTGCGAATTGTGCCGACTGCTTCGACTCTTCGGTCTCGAGCCGCAGGCCGGGACACTTTGCGTCGGCCCCGACGGACCCTGCCCGCGCTGGGAGAAAGCGTCCGAGCGGGGTCGGACAACGGGAAACTGAGCCGCGACCGTCAGGGTGCGGCGCCCCGAGGCATCGGCCCCTTGTTGGCTCTGGGCCGGTGGCTATAATAGGCACACACGAAGAGTGGATTCTGTTTTCTGGAGGACGGATTGAATGGACCGGCAACGAGTGATTGAGATGACGCTTCGCACCCTGGGCTTTCTCCTGATCGGCCTCGCCATGTCGATGATCGCCTGCACGCCGCCGGAGACTGCCGAGGTGGCCCAACCTGCCGAGCCGGACTGGCCCGGGCTGCCCAACTACGCCCCCATGGAGATACCGGCGGACAATCCCATGACGGCGGAGAAAGTGGCGCTGGGAAAACAGCTCTACTACGACCAGCGCCTCAGCGGCGACGGGCAGCGCTCCTGCTACGGTTGCCATCTGGAAGAGCATGGCCTGACGGACGGCCGAGCCGTGGCCCTGGGAGCATTCGACAAGGAACTGACCCGCTCCTCCCCGACCATGTGGAACGTCGGTTACTACGGGGAACTCTACTGGGACGGACGGTCTGGCGCGCTCGAAAATCAGGTGAAGGGCGCCTGGAGCGGAGGGAACATGGGGGCTTCGGGTAACGATGGCGCACCCAGCATGGATGCCGTCTGCGAACAACTCAACGCCATAGCGGGCTACCGCCAGCAGTTCGAGAGCGTTTTCGGGGGTCCCGCCAACCCGGACCATGTGGCCTACGCTGTCGCCGCCTTCATGCGCACGATCGTCGCCGACAATTCGCGCTGGGCCCGCTTCAAGGGTGGTGACGAAACGGCCTTCAACGACCAGGAGAAACGAGGCTACCTCGTCTTCGACGAAAAGGCCAGATGCACCAATTGTCACGACGGGATCCTGCTCACCGACATGCAGTATCACAACGTCGGTATTGGCATGGATGCGGCGGCACCCGATATCGGTCGGGCCAAAGTGAGCGGCCAGGAAAAGGACACCGGCGCCTTCAAGACACCGACACTTCTCGATATCAGCGAGTCGGCGCCCTACTTCCACAACGGCAGCGTGGCCACGCTCGAGGAAGCTGTGGATCTGATGTTGGCCGGAGGCCTGCCCAATCAGTGGTTGGATGAAGTCAATCTGGAAGAGACCAAGAACGCCGACCTCAGCGAAGAGGACAAGGCAGACCTGATGGCTTTCCTGCGGGCGCTCGACGTCGAATATACGATCGAGAAACCCGACCTGCCCTAGAAGCATCGGGACTACGGGACCGGGAAACTGGGCCGCCCCTGCAGTGCGGAAGAGTTGCTGTGCGAAGCTTCCGCTCTTCTTGAGAATCGAAGCGCTTTATTTCAGCATCGACGGGCGTTCAAGCACGGGATTCGGAGCTCTTCAATGCCCGGTGCACGGCGGCGATCAGCTCGGAGGGCGCCATCGGCTTCATGACGAATTCGAGCGGACCGAAACTGTCGGTCTTTTCCCTTCCCACAGCGTCACTCAGCCCGCTGACTAGGATCACGGGCAGATCACGTCGAATTTCCCTGACTCTCCTGACGAGCTGAAGCCCGGAGAGAAACGGCATGGTCTGGTCGGTGATGATAAGGTCATAAGCCTTCGGATGCTGCTTGATGGCCTGCAAGGCCTCGACACTGCTGGTGTGGGCTTCCGCTTCGAACCCGGCCTCCCGCAGGATTCGAGATCCCATGACGGCAATCATCTCCTCATCGTCGACAATCAACACTCGGCGTCCGGACGGGGGAGCCTCAGGTTCAGGGCCGGCGGGCCTGGGTGAAATCGTGTTTTCCTCTTCCTCGATGGTCGGCAGGTAAGTGTGAAAGGCGCTCCCCTCTCCAGGCCAACTATCAACCCGAATGACGCCTCCATGGTTGACGACGATTCCGTGCACAACCGACAAACCCAGCCCCAAACCCTCTCCGGGCGGCTTGGTTGAGAAGAAGGGCTCGAAGATGCGATCCAGGGTCTCTTTTTCCATTCCGGGACCGCTGTCGCGGATGCTGATCTTGATTCCCGCGCCCACGGGAAGATCGGGGTGGTCGCTGCCGAACTCTTCCTCGAAAGTGACACTCGCGACCGTGACCTCGAGAAGCCCGCCCTCCTGGCGCATCGACTGATAGGCGTTTGTGCAGATGTTCATCACCACCTGGTGAATCTGGGTCGAATCCGCCCGCACCAAACCGCATCCCCCGTCGATCTCCCGGCGGATCTTTATCGTGGAGGGCAATGAAGCCTCGACCAGCTTGAGGGCCTCTTCGACGACGGAACGGATCTCGACGGGTTCCTTCTTCCCTCCGGTTCGACGACTGAAGGTGAGAATCTGGTATACGAGATCCCGCGCGCGATGCGCCGCTTGAAGCACGTTCTCGAGATCGTCGGCTACCGGATTGCCCGCCGAGATCTCTCGGAGGACCATTTCGGTGTAACCGATGATGGGTGTGAGCAGGTTGTTGAAATCGTGAGCGATCCCGCCCGCCAAGGTCCCGATCGTCTGCAGTTTTTGCGACTGCTGCAGCATCTGTGTCAGCCGTTCGTGCTCCTCCTTGGCCCTTTCAGTCTCCGTGATGTCGAGCAGCGAGCCCTCCACCAGCCCCCGCTCCGGGAAGACCTTGGCGGAAAGGCGCACCCAGATCTCGACACCGTCAGGACGGCGTAGCTTGACCTTCAAATCGCGGACTGTACCGTCTCGGGACATCCTGCGCCCCAGCTCCTTGCGGAAGGCGGGAGCCAGATTCTCCTCGATGATGAATTCGCGTGCACAAGCCTCGCTGTCCCGGTACCCCAGCAAACGGGCGAAGTGGGGATTGCAGGCGAGGATTTTCCCGCCGTCGGCCGCAGCCCTGTAGAGGCCCACCGGAGCTTTGTTGAAGAGGTCTCGGAAACGTGCTTCGGACTCGCGAAGGGCCTCCTCGGCCGCCTTCTGGCGGGTGATGTCACGGTCCACACCGATCAGCGCGATGGGGGTTCCACAATCGTCGCGGACGACCGAGGTGGAAAGAAAAGCCGGGAATTGCGAGCCGTCCTTTTTGACATTGAGCACCTCGCCCTGCCAACCTCCCTGCAGTGTGGCGGGCAGGATCTGGCTGCTGACCTCCGCCGGAGAATCGGGTGAGCGCACGATGGCGATCGATTTGCCGATCAACTCATGCTTATCGTAACCGTATGTGTCGAGAAAGGCTTCGTTGACGAAGCGGATATTGTCCTCCATGTCGGTGACCGTCACCGCTTCGCTGATGCTTTTGATCGCTTGAGCCAGCACCTTGATCTCCTGCTCGGCTCGCTTTTGTCGAGTAAGGTCGTGAGCTATGGCCAGAAAGACAGGGCCTTCTTCGAAGCTCGACAAGCGCATCGACAGTTCGACCGGATAGGTGCTTCCGTCCTTACGGTGGTGTGAGGCGACAAGCTGCAAGGCCCTCGAGGCCCCTCTGCGCAACGGGTCCAAGGCAGCCTCCAACTCTTTCCTCGACAACCCCAGAATCTCAGCCGGAGTCAAGCGGATCAGCTCGGGCTTCGCGTAACCCAAGTTCGACTCAGCACTCCGACTCACCTGCTGGAATCGAAGACTGGTGTGGTGAAAGACATAGATCTCGTCGGTCGAATGCTCCAGCAGGTGGTCGAGGATGGCCGAGTTTCTTCTTTCGCCGTGCGCTGCGGGGGGATTGCCTTCGATCCTCCTGGTCTCGAGATGCTGCAGGTGGTTCATCGACTGACCGGTGGTTGCCCTCGGTTCGGGGATAACGATCCGGGAAAGTGACGGCGGTTCTACCCTGGAAACGTATCGGCCGCCGGCGCCGATCGGATTAGACCTACAATTGCGGGATGCTGACCCGACGAGACGCGCTTCTCCGTGTGGTGGAATTCTCGATGAGACGAAGGAGCCTCGTGATCGGCCTGTCCGTGACCTTGGCCGCAGCATCGGCCCCCGGTACGCTGCTGCTCGAAAACGACAACTCTCCTCAGACTTTTTTTTCGCGGTCAGCTCCAAGCCGAGACGCCTATGAACGTTTCCAGCGCACTTTCGGAACAGACTCTGCGCTCAGACTGGTCGTTTCCGGTCCTGGGATCTGGACACCTCTGGGGCTGCAATGGCTGGCAGATCTGGAGACTCAATCTTCTAACGTTGTGGGTGTGGCTGGTGTAGCTGGGCTCTACACGCACCACTCTTTCCACTTTCCCGATTGGCCGCCACCTGCCACTCTGTTCCGCACGCTGGTGCTCGACGATGCTCTCGACATAGATGCCGGATGGGTGAGTGCGGACGGGACCACCGTCACCGTGATTGTTGCGCTCCACGACCTTCCGGCCAACCAGTTGAGAGAGACTTTGGGAGGTTTCGAGCACCTGTTGAGCCGCGCCCCTCCCGAGACGGAGACCTGGATCGCCGGCCTTCCCGTTATTCAAGGAAGTCTGGACCGGGCTCTGCTCGACTTCTCGATGCACTACTTGCCTGTCCTGGGCCTGCTACTCGTGGGCCTGCTGCTTCTCGTCTTTCGGTCCTTCGCCTCAATCCTGCCACTGTTGTTCCTGGTGGGAGTCTGCGAGATAACGCTGCTCGGTGCGATGGGTTACTCAGGCGCCTCCCTGAACATGATTACCATCCTCCTGGTACCGCTGGTTCTGGTGATCAGTCTCGCTACTGCTGTCCACATCATGCTTCGCTTTCGCCGCGTATGCGAGACGGGAATCTCCAGGCGGGAAGCGGTTCGACTCACCTACGCAGAAAAAGTCTGGCCGGTCTTATGGACCGGCCTCACCACGGCCGTGGCTTTCGGCTCTCTCTTCACCAGCCCCGTGCCTCCGGTCAAAGACCTGGGACTCTGGACGGCTCTCGGGTTGGGACTCCTGACAGCGGCGACGCTGACCCTCTATCCAGCCTTGTTGTCATTAGCTCAGCCCGGGCGCCGTCCCAAATCCACCCCTTTCGAGCAACGGCTGAGAACCTTGGGGAGAAGCTGTGCCCACTGGGCCATCCG
>JBFGHF010000074.1:0-10354 GCA_041578355.1 Acidobacteriota bacterium | reverse complement strand
TGCGCGCAGCCCGTCAGCGAGCCTTCTCCAACTTCTCGATCCACTTTCGCGCGTTGTCGTTCTTCGGGTCGAGTTCGAGCGACTTCTTGTAATTCAGGATCGCCAGCTCTCGTTCGCCCTTGGCGGCGTAGGCTTCGCCCAGGCTGTCGTAGGGATTGGAAGCCTCGGGATAGGCCGCGACGTTGAGTTTAAAGAGGACCAGGGCGTCGTCCATCCGCTTGTTTCGGAGCAACTCGTAGCCCATCCAATTGAGTTGTCCCTCCGAGAAGGCGTACTCGTCTCCGCCACTCTCCTTCAGCTTCCAAAAGGTCGTCTCGGCGGCCTCGGGACCCTTATTGAGGAGCGCATGGAGCACGGCTAGGCCCGCGGGTTTTTTGCATTGCTCTTCTGGCCGTTCTCCGCTCAGCCATTCCGTCCACTCACATGCGACCTGCTGATGGACGAACCAGCCGTTCGAGCCGTTGGTCGTGACGGCGAATCCGTCTCCGCTGTCGGGCAGGATCCGGAAAATAGCCTGCCACCCGCGATTGGAGCCCCCGTGTCCGACGGAATTGCGATCTCCCGGTAGTTCCGTCACGCTGTAACCGAGCCCGTACGCTCCCTCGGACGCGGATGCGGGTCTCATCATCTCGGCCACCGTTTCCGGCTTTAACACGCCTCGTCCAGCTTTGGCCCCATTGGGAACGCTGAGCCCGGCTGCCGCAAAGGAAGCGAAGTCCTCGATCGTGGTGTGCAGGCCAGCCGCGGCCTGGGCCGTGAAACGCGGGTTGGGGGTCAGCTCTCCGAGCCCGTCGTAGCAGAGGGAGGAGGCAGCCAGGATCGATGGCGTCAGCTCGTAATCGGAGTTTCGCATGCCCAGCGGATGGAGGACGTTCTCCCGCATGTAGTCGGCAAATCTTTGCCCGCTGACTTCCTCGACGATCAGCTGAGCCAGCGTGTAGCCGCCGCCCGAGTACTTCCACTGGGTGCCGGGCTCCATGATCAGTCTCACGTCTTCGGAGCCGTTGGTGGCGCCTGAGAGGGATGCCTCTGGCGAAGGCAATTCGTCCTCGGGTCCGAAGCCGGGGTAGCCGTGCAAGGAGAGGCCGGCGGTGTGGCTGAGCAGCCGCCGCAGCGTGACCCTTCCGGAATCGAATTCCGAATCGGGGAGCTTCCAGCGCGTCAAGTAGCGGCTCACCGGCGCGTCCAGGTCGAGCCTGCCCTCCTCCACGAGCTTGAGAACACCCCAAGCGGCCACCGTCTTGGAGATGGAGCCGATATTGAATCCGTGCCGGGTGGTGACGGGCTTGGCTCCCGACACATCGGCCAGACCGTAACCTTTGATGTGGATCACTTCACCGTTTTGGATCAGCGCCACGGCCGCCCCGGGCACCAGCGATTCCTCCAGCCAGCCAGGGACTTTTTGATCGACCCGCTCGATCAGCTCTTGCGCGGATTTCGAGTCGGTCGCCGCCGGCCTTTGGTCGCAAGCAGGAGAGAATGCGGCCCCGAGAATCAGCAATGTACGAAGCCAGTCCGTCCGTCGATGCATCGGATTACCTCCATGGAAAAGCATCATACGCTTTCCGGTTCGAAGAGCGCCCGCTGCCGAAAAAGGCGCCCATCCCGTAACCCGGCATTTCAAAACCGCCCATCGCCGGGACCGACCAAGCGGGCAGGACGCCCGCGTCACGGGACGCGAACGAAGGCGCCGGGGCCCGGCAGCTCCGGCGTGCCGCTCGCTGTGGTGTCGCGCTCGGCGTCATCCAGCACCCTATGCTTGCAATGGCTGTCGGAGCCGGAAACAATCGCTCTGGGAAGGGAGACAATGGAAATGAATCGATCAGAACTGCGTGGGTCCCGGATTGGAATTGCCTGGGTCGCTCTTCTGCTTGTGGCTTCGGCTCCCATCGCCTGGGCCGAGCCTTTCGCCGTCGAGTATTACTACAAGGTCAAGTGGGGACACTTCGACGAGTTTCTGCGGCTCTACAAGAAGAACCACTACCCGATTCTCGTCAAACTGAAGGAGATGGGCGTCATCGTGGAGATGTCGGCGGCCACGCCCTTTTACCACGCCGGGGAGGGGAATCGATGGGATTTCCGCTACACGATCGTCTACAAGGATGCCGCCACGGCGCATGAGGAGGACGAAGAGCAGGAGCGCAAGATCGTCCAGGAACTCTATCCCGATCAAGAGACGTTTCAGCGCGAAGAACAACGCCGCTTCGAGCTTCTCATCGAGCATATGGACATCCCCGTGGTTCGCCACGACTTGTCGAAGTGGCCGACCAAACCGTGAGCGAAGGGTGGGGCTTGAGGCTCCCCAAAGCGGGATCCGTTGCCGGCTGACGCCGAGTCCAAGCGGGCCGTGGCGCGAAACAAAACTCCATCCAGGCTCACATACCTCTAGGCTTGGGAGGGATGGACCTCCACGACGAGAGCCTCTAGACTGCCGAATGTGGGCCGGAGGCTGTAAACTGTAGCTGCGCACTGGCCGACTGCGGACCGAAGGCTGATTCCTATGATGCCCCGCTGTCTTATTCTCTGCTGTTTGATCCCGCTCACGGCTGCGATTTGTTTCGCCCAGAGCGGCCCCGACTTCGCCGCAAAGGTGCTCTCGGTCCAGGGCACCGTCGAAGTTTTCATCTCCAACGACTGGTCTCCCGCCCAAGTCGACCAGGAACTGCCCCAGGGTGCACAAGTCCGCACCGGTCCTCGAAGCCGCGCCGTGCTTTTGCTGGCCGACGAGACCATGCACAAGCTGGCCTCGGAGAGCACTCTCACTCTCAAGTCGGTGCGTCAGGCGAGCGGCTGGTTCCCTACCGCCAGAGGCGTTCTCGACAGTGTTTTGGAATTGGTGGGTGGCAGATCCTGGATTCGGTCCAAGAAGACGCCGGTGCGCATGACGATCGAAACCCCCTCGGTCACGGCGGCGGTGCGCGGCACCGAGGTGGGGCTCGAAGTTCGTCCCGACGGAGAATCGCTCATCACCGTAGTCGACGGTCTGGTCGACTTGGAGAATCCTCAGGGTCGCTTGAGCCTCGGCGCGGGCGAGCAGGGCCGAGCCCGGGTTGGCGAAGCCCCCACCAAGACGGTTCTCGTCAATCCCCGCGATGCCGTCCAATGGACCCTTTTCTACACGGCTTCGGTGAGTCCGCGGGATTATCCCTTTCAGACTTTTTCCGCCGAGCAGGCGGCCAGCCAAGCCGAAACATCGAGCGACGCGGTAGGCCGCGCCCGCCTCCTTTACGACGCCGGCAGGCTCAATGAAGCGCTGGCGGCATTGGAAGGCCAGGCGGGCTCCGAAGCCGCTCTGACTCGGGGCTGGGTGCTGCTGGCCCAAAACCAACCCCGGGAGGCTCTTGGGGAATTGCAACAGGCCTCGGATTCGACGCGGGGCAGGCTGGGGCTCTCCTTGGCGTATCTCCAGCTGGGGGACACGGGGCAAGCCTACGGGGTGGTGTCGGACGGCACGGATGCTCAACTGCTGGTGCAGCGAGCTTGGCTCGATCTCCTGGCGGGCCAAGTGGAGGCGGCGCGAATGGCCTTGGAAAGAATCGAGGCGAGCGACCGCTTTTACGCTTTGGCCCAAGGACTTCTCTCCGACGTTTTGGTGGTGGGCAATCGGCAACAGGAGGCGTTGAGCGCAGCCTCGCGGGCCGTGGAGGCTCAACCAGGCTCCCCTTCGGCGCACTTGGCGCTGAGTCGTGCGCGCCAGAGCCTGCTGGATCTGCCCGGGGCCAAACAGGCGGCTGAAGACGCTTTGACGCAGGACCCCTTTTTCGTCGCCGCCCGTCTGCAACTCGCCACCCTGCTTTTCGGTGAAGGCAGAACCAAACAGGCCGAGCAAATCGTCCGTCGGGTGGTGGCAGAGGCTCCCAACGAGGCCCTCGGTCATTCGCTGCTCGGATTCATTCTGTTGGCCCGGGGAAAGAGCGAAGAGGCCCGCGGGAGTTTCGAGCAGGCACTTCGGTTGGATTCGGCTCGCAGCCAGCCGCGGCTGGGGCTGGGTTTGCTGGAGATGCGGGCTGGCCGGTCGCGCGAGGGAGGGCTTCGTATCATGGAAGCCGCCACGCTCGATCCCCAGATCTCCCTTTACCAGAGCTATCTGGCCAAGGCTTTTTACGAGCAGCGCGAGATCGAGCAGGCCTTCGGAGCGCTCGAGTCGGCCAAACAGCTCGACCCTCGCGACCCTACGCCCCACCTCTATTCGGGGATATTCTCGAACGACCTGAATCGCCCCGGCCAGGCGGTGGGGGACTTCGAGGAATCGATCCGGCTCAACGACAACCGCGCCGTCTACCGCAGCCGGTTTTTGCTCGACCAGGACCGGGCAACGCGCAACGTACAGCTGGCCACTGCGTTTCGGCGCCTGGGCCTGACGGCCTGGGCCAACCAGCACGCCATCCGCTCCAACCTGGAGGACGCCGCCAGCAGCGGCGCCCGGCTCTTTCTGGCCGACACCTTCCTCAACAGCCGCGGCGGTACGCTGGCCGGGGGATCGGAACTGCTCTGGGTGCGTCTGTTGTCGCCGCCCAATGTCAATTCCTTCAACTCTTTCAACGACTACACGACCCTATTCGAGAGGCCTCGGCTGGACCTGACCCTGGAGGGCCGCTACTCCAGTTTCGATACCGCAAACGGGGCTGTCCTGGTGAGCGGCGGCGCCTCGCGAATCGCCTATCAAACGGTCTTCAGCTACGACCGGACGGCCGGTTTCCGGCCCGTCAACGACAATCAGAAGAGCTACACGGCCTTCTCCAACTTCAAGTTCGCCCTCACGCCGAGCAGCGACATCCTGCTCTCCTATGCCCATCTGCAAACCGATCAGGGAGACCCTTCCGCTTCGCCGCTGGTCAACGACCGGAACGATCCCAACCTCAACGTATTCAGTCGATTTCGGCGTTTCGAAGTGGGCTACCATCAGCGTTTGCGACCCGGCTCGGAAATCGTGGTCCTCTTTTCGGGGCGCGAGGAAGAACTCCTCTTCGAGGACCCCGACTTCCCCAGCCCTTTCCTCCGACCTCCGCCGGAAACCGTCCAACTTCGCAGATCCCAGCGGATTCCCAACCTGAGTCTGCAAGCGGCCCACATCTTCCGTTTCGAAAACGTCCAGCTCCGTTACGGTTTCGATTGGTTCGAGGGGCGGACCCGGACACGCAACCTGATTCGATTCATCAACTTCAGGGGAGATGAGGAGGTTCAGGAGTTTCCCCGCCCGACCCGAGTCAAAGATCGCTTCAAGACCGCTTTCGCCCATGCCGATGTCCAATTGACTCCCCGGCTGACGGCAACCCTCGGACTCAATTACGACTGGTCCAACGACGACAACGCCCTCGATGCGACCCAGGTGTCTCTCTCCAGATGGAACCCCCAGGGCGGGCTGATCTTCACGCCCCGTCCCGAGACGACACTGCGCTTTGGCGCCGCGCGCATCTTCCAGACTCATCTTCAAGAGAGTCTCACCCCTTCTCACGTGATGGGATTCCCCTTCAACAGGAACGAGTTTCCCTTGACCGAGAGCCGTTCCGTGGAAGCGGCTTGGGATCAGATCTGGAATCGTCGGACCTTTTCTCGTGTGTCGGCATTTCACCGTGACGGCGAGACTCCGGGCCGCCGAAGGGTCTCGCGAAATGTCTTCGAGAACTTCATCTTCGACGGGGACAGCTACGGCGGCCAAGCCGAGCTGAACCGCTTTTTGACCGACCGGTTGACGGTCCTGGGGCGCTACGAGTTCGAACACGCCGACGGCCTCTTTTCGGGTCTCCGCCACGAGCATCGGTTTCGCCTGGGGGCGTTCTTCGTCAGCCCGCTCGGTCTGAGCTGGAGGGTGGAGGAGGAGTTCTTCGACCAGAACGGCCGCTTCGGGGCGTCGCGAACGGATGTGCGAGTCTGGACGACCGACGCCCAGGTCTCTTACGAGCTGCCGGGAAAACGCGGTCTGTTGGCGGTGCGAGTCCGAAATCTTTTCGACCGACGATATGAGTTTCTGGCCGATCCGCTGGCCCTTGATCCGAGAAGACCCCGAAGGCAGATCGAAGGTCTTCTGCGGCTGAATTTCTAGGTCCGTGGGTCACGCCGGCCGCCCCGGCTCTCCTTTAGAAACAAGGCGGAGTCGACGGGTGAGCAGCGCTTCTGAATTGATGGCAAATGGACGGACGGCGGCCCCAGGACGGAAGACGCGACCCTGAGAAAAGTCGCCTCAAGGTTTCGGCCCTTCTATTCGCCTTATCGCTGTTGATTTTGGCGGCGGCCAACCTCACACCCTATCCCGAGTTGCTGGAACTCAAGGCCTACGACCTCTGGATGGCTTATCTGCGTGGACCCCGGCCCGCGCCGGACGATTTGGTCATCGTCGCCATCGATGAAGATTCGCTCACCTTTTTGGAGGAGGAGCGCAACGCGGTCTTCCCTTGGCCTCGCAGCGTCCACGCCGAGTTGATCGACGCTCTTCAAAAACAGGGTCCGGCGGCCGTCGTCTTCGATGTCACTTTCTCCGATTCCAGCCCCTGCCGCTGCACCGAGGAGGAAACGGCGCCGGAAGACTTGGCGCTGGCGGAATCGATTTCGCGCAGTCCTGTTCCCATCGTTTTGGGCGCCTTTCTGGATCGCATCGAGTCGGGGGCGATTCGACAGGAGCGGCTGCTGCGGCCTTTGCAGCTGTTTCGCGACGCCGGCGCCTTCGACGGCTTTGTCAATCTCAACCGAGATCGCCAGGATGACGTGGTGCGGCGCGGGCCGCTCTCTGTCAACCAACAACCCACCCTGGTGACGCGAACCCTGGAAGTGCTGGGTCGAACCGGTTGGAAGGAGACGGTCGAGGACGCCGTCTATGCCTACGAAGGCCAGCAGCTGGACCCCACCATTCTGATCAACTTCACGGGAGGGCCGAGACACATTCAGACCTATTCGTACTACCAGGCGATGGAGCCCGAGATCTATCTGCCCAAGGTCGATTTTCGAGGCAAGATCGTCCTGGTGGGCCGCTCATTGGCGGTCGCCGACCTGAGCGGGGGGCGCACGGAGGCGGACCTGTTTGCGTCTCCCTTCACCGTTCGACAGGATGTTCGCGTCTCGATGCCGGGCGTGGAAGTTCATGCCAACATCCTCCACACACTGCTGCGCGAGGACTACCTCTACCAAACACGCTTTTCCGAGGGTCTGTTGACGCTGGGCTTGGCTCTGTTGGTCGGAGTGGTGGTTCTTTTCGTCAATTCGTTACCCTGGAGGGTTGCCATCTCGGTCCTGTTGTTGGTCGGATACGCGACTCTCGGGGCGCTGTCTTTCCTGTTGGTGAATACGTCGCTCTACATGGTCAACCCGCTGCTGGCGGCCTTTCTCGTCTTCGGTTTGATCACTCTTTACGATTATTCCCGTTCGGAGAAGGAAAGGGCTCAGATTCGCCGCGCCCTGGAAGGCTATGTCTCGCCCCAGGTAATGGGCCAAGTGCTGCGCAATCCCGAAGCGCTGGCTCTGGGGGGAACGCAAGTCGAAGCCACCGTCCTCTTTTCCGACATCTCGGGATTCTCGAAGATCTCCGAAGAGATCAGCGCGCCCGATCTGGCCGAGCTGCTCAACCATTACTTCACGATGATGGGCGACGTGATCATGAGCCGCAACGGGATGATCGACAAGTACATCGGCGACGCCATCATGGCCATCTGGGGGGCCCCGCTTCCCGACCCGCAGCACCCCCTGTTGGCCTGCCGCGCCGCGCTCGAGATGAAGCGGATCATCGACGAGAGCGAGCTCGGAACCCGGATCGGCATCAACACGGGAACCATGGTCGCCGGCAACATGGGACACCGGCGCCGAATGGAATACACGGTGATCGGCGACGCCGTCAATCTGGCTTCCCGGCTGGAGGGCGCCAACAAGGCTTTCGGGAGCGTCATCCTGGTCAGTGAATCGACCGAGCGGGAGGTTCGCGATGAGATTCTGTGCCGCCCGGTGGCCTCTATCCGCGTGGTGGGCCGGGATCGCCCCGCACAGGTATTTGAGGTGCTGGGGGAGCGCGATGGAGATGCTTCAAACGCTATACGGGACCTGGTGGACTCTTTTCAGCAGGTGCGCGAAATCTACCTGGACCGGCGCTGGCAGCAAGCCGTGGAGGCCTGCGAGGCTCACCTCGAGAGGTTCCCGGACGACCAAACCGCCCGTACCTACCTCGAGCGATGCCGCAGCTATGTCCGCCAACCGCCCCCGCCCGACTGGGACGGAGTCTGGGAGATGGAAACGAAGTAAATGTCGAGCGACGAGTGTCGGGTCTCGAGTTCGTCCAAGATCGGGGCGTTTCTCCGGGTTCTCACACCGCCGGTAGGCAACGACGGGCTGGGCGCGGGAGACCAGGTGAACGCGACTTCCAACGACCTCATTGAAGCCACCTGTCCCGACATTGCGGCCTTGTGGGAGAGGGGAGTGACCATCGTCATCGACGATGAAGTGACCCAGCTTTGCGGGTTTTAGCCCGGATGATCAGTCCGCGCTCGCTTTGAATGGCCGCCTGGAAGGGGGCGTTGCCGTACAGCGGAATGTACCCGGCCAGCGGGAACGCCGGCATCCCTGCTGCGGGAAGTCCTGCGCCAAGCGGGACTCGCGCCACCCCCGACTAATTCTCGATGTCCTTGAGCCGCGAGGTGCTGATCTTGACCGTGGTTCCGCCTTCGCCCGTCTTTTGGCGGGCATCCATGACGACCGTGAGACGCTCAAAGCCGGGCTGCGGGTTCTCGATTCCCAGAAAGACCTTCTTCATGTAGTTGCCCAGCGTGACGTTGGTGGGCCCGTAGCGGTTGTGGTACATGTAGTATTCGAGCGCCTCGCCCATCTCGCCGGCGGTCTGGTAGCGATCCTCGCGGTCTCGCTGAAGGGCTTTCATCAAAATCGCGGTCAGGTCGTCGGTCAGGTCGGAACGGAACTGGCGGGGGTCGGGGATCTCGGCCTTTTTGACCTTTTCCAGGGCCTTGTTGATGTCCTTGTCGAGAAAGAGCTGGTGATCGGTGAGCAACTCGTAGGCCACCACGCCCAAGGAAAAAAGGTCGGAGCGGCGGTCGGTTTGGCCCCCTTCGGCCTGCTCTGGAGACATGTAGGCCGCCTTGCCCATCAGGACGCGGCCCTCGCGCTGCTCCATGATCCGGGCCGCCTTGGCAATCCCGAAATCGGTCAGCTTCACCACCCCTTCGTAATTGATCAGGATATTGCGGGGAGAGACGTCGCGGTGGACGATTGTGAGCGGTCGGCCCTCGCGGTCGGCCTTGTTGTGAGCGTATTCCAGGCCACGGCAGATGCGGCTGATGATGAACGCCCCCAGATCGATGTCCAAGGCGGAGGATTGTTGCTGGTGGGTGGTCATGAAGTGTTGCAGATTGACGCCGTCCACAAACTCCATGGCGATGAAATATTGGCCTTCGGTACGGCCCAAGTGGTAGACCTGAACGATATTCTCGTGAACCAGGTCGGCCACCAACTTGGCTTCGCTGATGAAGAGGCGCACGAACTCGCTGTTGTTGGAGAAACGGGGCCGAATCATCTTCAAGGCCACATCCTTGCGAAATTCGGCCTCGCCCAGCTGATTGGCGCGGTAGACGGCCCCCATCCCACCCTCGGCGATTTTGGAATAGAGCTCGTAGGTTCGCTGATCGGAGAAAGACCCGAGAGTGGAATTTGACCGACTGCTAGTCATGACTTCCCGAAGCACCGCTGGGTGACGAACAGCATACAACAGGCTCCCCATTGAACGATAGACCTCGCGGCAATATACTTCGAGCCAGCCGCAACTGGAAATCTCTTCGGGCTTCGCGCCTGGGGGCGGGTCGCCTCTTCCCGTGGGGCCGAGGACCCGAATGAAGCAAGACTATCGGCTTCGGGTGAAATTCTGGGGAGTTCGGGGGTCGACACCCACACCCCAGCTGGAGAATCTGGTCTTCGGCGGCAACACGCCGTGCGTCGAAGTACGTCTGCCCAGCGGCGAGGTCTTCATCTTCGATGCCGGAACCGGGGCCCGCAACCTGGGTTTGGACCTCCAGGCCGAGAAAGGCGGGGATGTACTGGGGGTCAACTTCTTTCTGACCCATTTTCATTGGGACCACATCCAGGGGATTCCATTCTTCGCCCCCCTCTACGAAGCCCGCAACTCGGTGGTCTTCCATTCCTTCCGGGCCGCCGGAGGAATCGAGGACATGCTCCGCGGGCAAATGCAAAATCCCTATTTCCCGGTCGATTTCGAATTCATGGCCGCGCGCAAGGAATTCGTCGACGTCAGTGAAGAAGTCATCAAAATGTCGGGGCTGACCATCCATCCCTTCCCTCTCAATCATCCCCAGGGGGCGGTGGGCTTCCGGCTCGAGAAGGATGGTGCGGTTGTCGTTTACGCGACAGA
>JBFGHF010000073.1:0-10379 GCA_041578355.1 Acidobacteriota bacterium | reverse complement strand
AGGGCGAGGTTGCGCCCCATCACCCCCAACCCCATCATTCCGAAGACGGGATTGACCGGCCTGCTCATGAGGCCCCGCTCATGCTGGCGTCCTTCATCCCGCTCATCTTGACATTGCCCATTCCCTCTTCGCAATTTCCGGAACCGGTTATTTGCATCGCTGCCACGGCGTGTCGCCCAGATGACAAAGCGGCGGCAAGCCGCCGCACTCCAAAGGGCTGCGTCCCTCGTCTGTAGTTATGAGACAGCCTCTGAAGGTCCTGACCGCCTGTTTCGCGAACTCGACTCGACTGGGTCAAATCGCCCATTGGTGCGGCCGTGGGAGGCCACCGGAACAGCGAATCGTGAAACAGCCCGTCCCTTACCCGGCACAAACACCCGCGATCACCCGCCCAGAAAGCCGGAATTGCCAAGCCTGGAGCCTGGAGTCCGAGTCCCTTTGCCGGCATCGCTGTTGCTAACAGGAAATGCATGAGGAAGACCGGCGAATCTACCGACCGCAACAGCTATGCGATGATCGACGGCAACGAGGCCGCCGCTTCGATCGCTTTCAAAACCAACGAAGTGATCGTGATCTATCCGATCACCCCGGCGTCCCCGATGGGGGAGTGGGCCGATCAATGGGCCGCGGCGGGAAAGACCAATCTCTGGGGCAGCGTTCCTCTCGTCCAGGAGATGCAGAGCGAAGGCGGGGCGGCCGGCGCCATCCACGGAGCCCTTCAGACCGGAGCCCTGGCGACGACCTTCACTGCTTCGCAAGGGCTTTTGCTGATGCTCCCCAACATGTACAAGATCGCGGGCGAGCTGACCCCTTGTGTGATCCACGTGGCGGCCAGGTCGGTGGCGACCCACGCCCTTTCCATCTTCGGCGACCATAGCGACGTGATGGCCGCCCGGGCCACGGGCTTCGCCCTGCTGGCGGCGGGCTCGGTGCAGGAAGCTCTCGATTTCAGCCTGATCAGCCAAGCGGCAACCTTGCGTTCGCGGATCCCCTTCCTGCATTTCTTCGACGGATTCCGCACCTCCCACGAAATCGCCAAGGTGGGCATGATCCCCGACTCGGTGATTCGGGAAATGATCTCCGAAGAATCGGTGCTCGAACACCGCGCGCGAGGGCTGTCACCCGATCGCCCCGTGATCCGCGGGACGGCGCAGAACCCCGATGTCTTCTTCCAGCATCGCGAGGCTTCGAATCCCTTTTACGACGCGTGTCCCGACACGGTCGGGGAAACGATGGGCGAATTCGAACGACTTACGGGGCGCTCCTACGGCCTCTTCGAGTACTTCGGAGCTCCGGATGCCGACCGTGTGATCGTAGTGATGGGATCGGCTGCCGAAGCGGTCCACGAGACGGTGGACCAGCTGGTTCCCCGGGGAGAGTCTGTCGGACTCGTGAAGGTCCGGCTTTACCGGCCCTTCGACATCGACCGGTTCGCAAAGTCTCTTCCGCCCACCGCGCGCTCTCTGGCGGTCCTCGACCGAACCAAGGAGCCGGGGAGTGCGGGAGAGCCGCTCTACCAGGATGTCGTGACCGCTCTCCACGAGATCGACGGCTCCCGTTTGCAGGCGCGGCCGCGCGTCATCGGGGGGCGCTACGGGCTGGCTTCCAAGGAGTTCACCCCCGCCATGGCACGGTCCGTCTTCGACGAACTCGCCCGGGAGACTCCGCGCAAACACTTCAGCGTGGGGATTCGTGACGACGTGACCCAGCGCAGCCTCGATTACGACGAGAGCTTCTCGACGCAGTCGCCCGACGTCGTGCAAGCGGTGTTCTACGGTCTCGGCTCGGATGGCACGGTGAGCGCCAACAAGAACACCATCAAGATCATCGGCGAGAAAACCGCCCACCATGCACAGGGTTACTTCGTTTACGACTCCAAGAAAGCGGGGTCGACCACGGTCTCGCATCTTCGATTCGGACCCCGGGCGATCCGTTCCAGCTATCTGGTGGAGAGGGCCGACTTCGTGGCCGTGCATCAGTTTTCTTTCCTGGCGCGCACGGATGCATTGGAAATCGCCAAGCCCGAAGCGCTCTTCCTGCTCAACAGCCCTCACCCGCCCGACCAGGTCTGGGATCACCTCCCCCGAACTGTTCAAGAGGCGATCCTCGCCAAGCGGCTGCGTTTCTTCGTCATCGACGCCTATCGGCTCGCCCGCGAGTTGGGACTTCGGGGCAGGATCAACACGATCATGCAGACCTGCTTCTTCGCATTGAGCGAGATCATGCCCCGCGAGCAAGCTTTCGAGGCCATCAAAGAGTCCATCGAGGCCAGCTACGGGAAACAGGGCAAGGCGGTGGTGGAGATGAACTTCCAAGCCGTCGATCGGGCGCTTTCCGAACTCCACGAGGTGAAGATCCCCGACCGGGTGACGAGCGAAATCCCGCTTTGGACTCTGCAATCCGAGGGGTCCCCCCCGTTTGTGTGCCAGGTCACCGCGGGGCTGCTGGCGGGAAAGGGCGACAGCCTGCCCGTCAGCGCCCTTCCCGCGGACGGCACCTATCCCGTGGGGACCGCACGCCTGGAAAAACGAAACATCTCGGCGGAGATCCCCGTCTGGGAACCGGACATCTGCATCCAATGCGGAAAATGCGCCTTAGTCTGTCCCCACTCGGTGATCCGCATCAATGCCTATTCGGCGCAACACCTGGACCAGGCGCCCTCATCCTTCAAGTCGACGCCCGGACGCGACCCGGCCTGGAAAGACCTGTCTTACACCATCCAGGTCGCTCCGGAGGACTGCACCGGTTGCGCAATCTGTGTCGACGTCTGTCCGGCCAAAAGCAAATCGGAAGCCCGCGTCAAGGCGCTCAACATGAAGCCCCAGGAACCTCTGCTGGAGGGCGAACGCAAAAACTGGGAGTTTTTCCAAGAGCTTCCGCTTTTCGATCGCAATAGGGTCAAGCGCGGACTGGTCAAACATTCGCAGCTTCTGGAGCCCCTGTTCGAGTTTTCCGGGGCTTGCGCCGGATGCGGCGAGACTCCCTACGTCAAGCTCATGACCCAGCTCTTCGGCGACCGTGCCCTGGTGGCCAACGCCACGGGCTGCTCGTCGATCTACGGCGGCAATCTCCCCACGACTCCTTGGACGTGCAATGCCGAAGGCCGGGGACCGGCGTGGTCCAACTCGCTTTTCGAGGACAACGCAGAATTCGGCCTCGGCTTCCGCCTGTCGGTGGACCAGCAGAGCCGGCTGGCGGCGGAACTTCTGAACAGCCCGGCACTGGGTCTAGACGCCGTGCTGATCCGCGACATCCTCAAGTCGGAACAGGAGGACGAATCCGAGATCTTCGAACAGCGTCAGCGAGTCGAAAAACTGAAAGCAACGCTTCGTTCGCTGGATAAGCCGGAGGCCCGTCGATTGCTGGGCGTGGCGGACTGGCTGGTGAAAAAGAGCATCTGGATCGTGGGCGGCGACGGCTGGGCATACGACATCGGGTTCGGCGGCCTCGATCACGTCCTGGCATCGGGCCAGGACGTCAACATCCTGGTGCTCGACACCGAGGTCTACTCCAACACGGGAGGGCAGATGTCGAAGGCCACACCCCGCGGGGCGGTGGCCAAGTTCGCAGCCGCCGGCAAACCACTTCCCAAGAAAGACCTGGCCCGAATCGCCATCGGTTACGGCGGCGTCTACGTAGCCACGGTGGCCATGGGCGCCCGCGACGAGCACACGCTGCGTGCCTTTCTAGAGGCCGAGAGCTATCCCGGGCCTTCCTTGATCATCGCCTATTCGCACTGCATCGCTCACGGCATCAACATGACCACGGCCATGCAGAACCAGAAGGCCGCCGTCTTGAGCGGTTACTGGCCCTTGCTGCGCTTCGATCCACGGCTGGCCGAACAGGGCAAGAATCCGCTGCAACTCGACTCCAAGGCCCCCAGGATTCCCTTTCGGGAGTACGCCGAGCGGGAAAATCGCTTTCGCATCCTCGCACTGAGTCATCCCGCGGAGTCGAAGCGGCTGATCGATCTGGGACAGCAGGACATCGAGAAGCGCTGGGAGGCCTACGAAAACCTGGCGAAAGAGGCGTCCCTGCGGGTCCAGGAGGAGCCGTCGAAGGTGAATCGAAGCAGTTGAATCAGCACCACAGGTCTCGGAGCGAGGGGCTCGGAGTCTCGGCTCCGGCTTGAAGTCGTTTTCGGAAAACGGGGTTTGCCATGGATCTAAGAACGACCTACTTGGGCTTGGAACTCAGGAATCCTCTGGTGGCCTCCGCATCGCCACTTTCGGAACAGATCTCCAACTACCGGAAGTTGGAGGATGCCGGAGCCGCCGCGGTGGTGAATTACTCTCTCTTCGAGGAGGAGATCGAGCACGACGCAGAACAGCTCTTTCATCACATGACGCACGGGATCGAAAGCTACGCCGAAGCCATTTCTTTTTTTCCGGAACCCGAGGTCTTCACCCTTCGGCCCGACCAATACCTGGAGCACATCCAGCGGGCCAAGAAGGCCGTCGACATACCCGTCATCGCCAGCCTCAACGGCCACACTCTGGGCGGCTGGACCCGCTACGCGCAGCTGATGGAGGAAGCGGGCGCCGATGCACTGGAACTCAACCTCTATCGAATTCCGACGGATCCCAAGACCACGTCCTCGGAGATCGAGAACGAATACCTTCGCGTCGTCAAGGCGGTGAAGTCGGTGGTCGGCATCCCGGTCGCCGTCAAGTTGAGCCCATTCTTCACGGCCATGGCCAACCTGGCCTCGCGATTGGACGAAGCGGGCGTCAACGGCCTGGTGCTCTTCAACCGCTTCTATCAACCCGACATCGACCTGGAGAATCTGGAGGTGGTTCCCAACGTGGTCTTGAGCAACTCGGCTGACACCCGCCTTCCCATGCGCTGGATCGCGATCCTCTTCGGCAGACTTCGCTGCAGTCTGGCGTCCACCAGCGGAATCCACTCTCATCTGGACGTTCTCAAGATGATGATGGCGGGCGCGGACGTGACGCAGTGCTGCTCTTTGCTTCTGAAAAAGGGCATCGGCGCCCTCGAGACTCTGCTCGACGGTCTGCGCGATTGGATGGAAGAGCACGAATACGAATCGATCGAGCAGATGAAAGGCAGCCTCAGCCAGCGTTCCTGCCCCGATCCCTCCGCCTTCGAACGCGCCAACTACATCAAGGCGTTGCGGAGCTATCATTTGGTGTAGGGCTTGCGGCTTGCCCCACTATTCTCCCGCCCACTTGGTTCATTTGGTCCTGTTCGATATTGGCAGTGCTGGGAATTGACGGGTTGCCGTATTCAGGGAGCCAACCCCGCAACAGCAGCAGGTCAATGAACCAACTGGAGACTGGCGACGCCGGACTGTCGTATCCTGTTCCCGATGGCTTTTCGACTCCGAAACCGTTACATCAAGGCCCTCCGCGCCATCGACCTGGAGGAATTGAGAAGGTGCCTGGAAAAGGACCCTTCCCTGGTCGATCACTTGGACACAGGCTGCTTCAACTATCGGATCCTCAACTACGCGGCGGTCCGCAATCGCAAGGACCTGGTCGACCTGGCGCTGGAGTTCGGGGCCGACCTCGATCTGCCCAGCGAGTTCTGGGCGGGCGACTGGACGCCGCTTCAGCACGCCCTCAACTATCACCACTTGGATTTGGCCGAGTACCTGGTCAAGCGCGGCGCCAGGGTGGACGCTCACGGCGCCGCCGGACTGCCCCGACCCGAGTTGCTCAAGCAACAGCTCGACGAGGACGCCGGACTCGTCCATGCGCGCGGCGGCGACGGCAAGCAGCCCCTCCACTTCGCCGCCGATCCCGAGGTGGCGGCGCTGTTGCTTCAGTACGGCGCTCCAATCGACGAACCCGACGTAGACCACTTCAGCACTCCCGCCCAGTGGGCCGCCGACCACCGTCCGCGGGTGAGCCGATACTTGGTTTCGCAGGGCGCCCGGCCCGATATCTTCATGGCGGTTTGCAGCGGCGACACGGATTGGGTCAAGTCGATGATCGCCGAAGACCCCAAAGTGATCGAGGAGCGAGTGACGGACGAGCGCTTCCCGCCTCCCTCCGGCAAGGACCTGCACTGCATCTACTTCTTTTCCGAACCGATGGGACAGAATGCAACCCCGTTGCACGTGGCCGCGTCAAAGAACCTGCCCGAGATGGTCGAACTGCTGGTCGAGGCCGGGATGGACGTCAATGTGCGCGGCGCTTACGACGACGGGACTCCGCTGCACGCGGCGGCTTGGCTGGATCACGCGGAAGTGCTGAGACGACTTCTGGAGCTGGGCGGCGATACCGAAATCCTCTCCAGGGACCACCGCAACACTCCTCTCGGATGGGCGATCGTGGCGGGCTCGGTCAACGCAGCCAGACTTTTGCTGGACGGCAAATGCATCCGCCGTCGACGCTACGCGGAAGACGCTCGAAGAGGCTGGAAAGGGGCGTTTCGGGATTACGCTGAGTCGCCGCCGGAAAACTACCGGGAGATCGAGAGGCTTCTCGAAGAAAAGCAGGACTGGGCCGGCTCGTCTTGATCCGGTCCCCCCCAAGCTGGGGACTATTCCGGCAGCTTTGCAGGTCCGCGACCGACCGATGGAGTGTGGGGAACGCAGGCATCCCCGCCTGCAATTCAAGTGGGCGAGCCGACCTCCCACTGCTCGGAAAGAATTGCGGTTGGCTGGAAGCCCGGGTTCCTGTCCGCCGAATCAGGAGGCGTCCAACTCCTCGCCGACTTCCCGCCAGGAGAGGATTCTCATGGGAAGCAGACTGAGAGCCAGGCGTATCTTGCTGCGATCGAGGACGATGTTGCTGTTGCCCGAGATCCGAACCGTCGGGACGCCGAAGGTCCACCCTCCGTTGCCGTCCTCCTCGATTCGAGCCACCAACAAGCCGCCGCCCAGGTCCTTGTTGGCTCCGTGCAGCCAGACGTCTCCTTCACCCAGTGCCAGGACAAGCCCGTCGAAGACAAACGCTCCGCCCAATTCCAGCTTGCCCTTAACCACCAGTAGGCCCGCACCCGAGGCGGCGCCGGTCAGCGTGAAGTCTCCAAGAGCCACCGTAAGCTTGGGATTCTCGGAGGTGCCCAGGTCGACTCCGCCGCCGCTCAAATGAACGGCGTTCTCGTAGAAGTTGTCGGCGTAAGGCCTCAATCTCCCGCTTAGGTTGGCGAGGAAATCGCCGTTGAAGAGATTGCTGGCGTCGGCGTTGGAACTCTCGCGGATGATCTGAGTGGCATCGATCAGAGAGACCCCGTCGGGCCCCGACATTCCCTCGACGTTTCCGCTGTCTCCCAATGCGGCCAGCATGCTGTCATAGATCGTCTGCCCGTCGCCCGCCTCGGGAGCGTCGAATGCAACCGCCACCGCCGCATGTTCCTCGTCCCCGATCAGGTCGAAACTGTTGCCGTTGAAGGTGGCGTCGACATCGGGCCCGTAGATGAGAAAAGGCGATTCGAGGTCGAAGCTCAGGTCGCGATGGAGAGCGGCTTCCACAACAGCGACGGCATTGCGGGCTTCGGCCGTCCCGGGCAGAGCCGAGGGACTGATTCCGATCGCCCGCAGAAAGACGTTGGAGTCGACGTCAACTCTCGGGTCCTCGGGAAGGCCCATGGGAGTCTCGTCGGCGTTGTCGCTGATCGAGGCGAAGTAGCGTGCCCCCTCGATCACCGAACCGCCGAGTGGAGTCAGCAAACCGGCCGCATTCCTGCTTCCCACGGGGGCGGGAGGATTGTCGAAATCGACGCTTCTCGCTTCGCGCAGGGGAATCGGATTGCGGGCCGCGAAACTTCCCGCCTCGGGCTCGGAATAGGCGAGGTACTTGGGCGCCTCCACCGTCTCCGAAAGAACGCTGTTGAGGTCTTTTCCGCGTAGCTCGTCTCGAGCCAACTCGAGTCCGTTGACAGCGGCGCCGATCGCCTTCTCATGGGCTTCGAACTCGTTGCTCATCAAGAAGTCGGAGAGGCTCGAGAGGGTCAGCGCCAAACCGATCAATGTGAGGAGTACCGACGCTGCCATCACATAGAGCAGCGCGAATCCATCGTCTCGACCTTTTCCGGTTCGCATCGGAAGTTCCTCCGCTTCGAATTACACCTAAAGATCCGCCAATTCCCCAGCCTGGTCGTCGTCGCTTTGGCTATCGTCGCTTTGACCGTCGCTGCTGTCGTCGCTTCGGCTATCGCTGCTGTTATCGTCTTGACTGCCCTGATCGCCGTTCCCGCCGCTCTCGCCCTCACCGCCGCTCTGGTCTCCGCTTTGGCTGTCGTCGTCGCTCTGGCTGTCGCCGCTCTGGTCGTCCCCGCTTTGGCTGTCGCCGCCACTCTGGCTGTCGCTGCCTTGGTCGTCCCCGCTTTGGCTGTCGCCGTCGCTCTGGCTGTCGCCGCTTTGGTCGTCCCCGCTTTGGCTGTCGCCGCTCTGGTCGTCCCCGCTTTGGCTGTCGCCGTCACTCTGGCTGTCGCTGCTTTGATCGTCCCCGCTTTGGCTGTCGCCGTCACTCTGGCTGTCGCTGCTTTGGTCGTCCCCGCTGTAGTCGTCCCCGCTGTGGTCGTCGCTCGAGTCTCCGCCGCTCGGATCGTCGACGGGACCGTCGCCGCCAGATCCGAGACCGTTGTACATCCCGTTGGAATAACGATCTCCGCCGAAGATGTTGTAGGAGGACGCCTGCAGAAAGACATCCGATGAGATGGTGGTTCCGTAGATGTCGCCGGTTTGCAGACTGGCGCTCTCCATGACCGGGACCATTCGAATGTTGACCCTGGCCACCTGATTCGAGTCGTTGGTTTCATTCCCCAAGGCGTCGAAATAACGCAACTCGAACAAATCGAGGTTCTCCACGAGAACTTCCGGGCCGTAGCCGATGTCCATCATCAGCCGATGGTTCGATTCTTCGAACCGGAAGAGAACCTGTTCATGAATGCTGTCCAGACTTCCGTCCGGATCGCCGGTCGACTCTCGCGCATCGCCGCTCGTGCTTGCCCGCGAGCCCGTAACGTCACTGCTGATTTGCACAGCTCCGGGACCGAGGATGGTCACGGCAGGGATTCCTCCCTCCTCCAGTGTGGCGAAGGGATCGTTGCCGGCCTGACGCAGGTAGCGGACGATCAAATCCAAGGCGACTCTCGACTGCTCGATAGATCGGGTCAAATCGGTCTGGGTCTGCAGCGACCACTGCCCGTGCAACAGGATGGTCCCGATCGCTGCCGACAGCACCGCGAGCACCACCGCCCCAACGAGAAGTTCGAGAATCGTAAAACCGCGGTTCATGGTGTAAACCTCGCATACATGGAGATCGCTTTTCCGGTCAGGGAAGTGTCTGCTTCGGCACCCGAGCCGCCGCGCGGCCGAACCGAAACCGTCACGTTCTTTCGAGACGCCCCGGCGCCCGTCACCACCCAGCTGACCGTATAACTCGCAGCCTCCTGAGCGCCGGTGGGCGCCGGCAAAGTCACGGGATTGGGGCCATGCTCTCCGGGAGCCAGATCCGGCAACTCGTTCCGGCTGGCCAGTTCATAGTGGTAGGCGGCTTTCAGTTCGGAGAGTTTACCCGTGGCAATCTGTATGGCCACGGTGTTGTTGCGGGCGAACTGACCCAATTGCACCGCCGTAGCCAGCATCTGTGCCAGCCCCAACAAACAGACGCTGAGGACGGCGGACGCCACCATGATCTCCACCAGACTGAAGCCGCGGGAACTGTGGGGGACCCGGCGCCAAGCGGAGGGGGGTGCGTCGCTCGTGACGCGGCGCAGCCGTTTCCGGAACCGAGGGACTCCAATCAAGCTCATGACGTGCCCTCCCTTCTCAATCTGCCTACTCGCGTTCGGCCCGTGCTGGTGATCTCCACGACCACCACGTCGCCGTTGGAGTTCACCAGCTGAAGACTTCCGCCGCTGGCTATTCCCCGGCTGCTGAAACGGATGCTCTGCTGCGGCATGTGGATGGAAATTCCCGATTCGATGCGGGCGCAGCGGGCCGGATCGCCCGTCCCGGCGGAGTCGATCACCTGAAGCAATCGGCTTTGTGGATCGAAGGAGATGGTGTGTGCAGATCCGCTGGAGATCGACAGCACCCGGGCCGCGTTGAGTTCGCTGGCAAGCGCGTTGGCCGCGGTCACCAGGCGGTAGCGCAGCACCGAGTCGTAGATCGCCGGCGCCACCATGGTGGCGGCCACCATGCCGATCATCACAACCGTGACCACCTCGAAAGTGGAGAAGCCGCGGCTTCCCCTTGAGATGCAATCCCGGCTCTTTTTCAGAGGACGGCGGGAATCGAGGCTGTCGGTTCGTTTTCTCATCAGCACTTGCTCCGCTCTTTCGACTGCAGGAGTTTCCGCCTGGCTCCGTATCAAGTGGCACCTCAAGGAACCACCTCGTTCTCAGTCGAATTAATCCTCCTTTTCGGAAGCGGGGCTTCGACACTTTAGTTTTGTCGGGTCCGT
>JBFGHF010000072.1:0-10431 GCA_041578355.1 Acidobacteriota bacterium | reverse complement strand
TTGGTCCGTTGGTCTATTGGTCCGTTGGTCTATTGGTCCGTTGGTCTATTGGTCCGTTGGTCTATTGGTCCGTTGGTCTATTGGTCCGTTGGTCTATTGGTCCATTGGTCTATTGGTCCGTTGGTCGGACAGGAGACAATAAACACGGGACCGGAGTCCATCACTGCACTGTCGCGTTCTTGATGTAATCCAACTTGGGGAAACGAGCCTTCAAATATCTGTTTCCCTGCGTCTGAATGAGGTTCTGGGCGGGACCCTGGCCCTGAGGTGCGCCCTCCCCGTATCCCTTGTAAAGCGAATCGACCACTTCCATTCCCTCGACCACTCTGCCGAAGGGGGAGAAGCCGTAACCGTCCAGCCGGGCGTTGTCGCCGAAGTTGATGAAGAACTGGACCGAGCGAGAGTTTGGCTGGTTGGTCTTGGCGAAGCTGATGTAGCCTCGCCCGTTGGACTGTTTCACCGGATCGTCCTGGATGTTGTCGTTCTTCCACATCAGGTTCACGTCGGGATCGCCGTGGATCCCGAACTGGGCCATGAACCCGTCGATCACGCGAAAAAAAGCGATGTCCTGAAAGTAGCCGATCTTGACCAGATTGTAGAAACGGTCGGCGCCTCGGGGCGACCAGGAGCGGGTGACCGCCACCACGAAGTCGCCTTTGGTCGTCTCGAATTTGACCCGAAAGTTCTCGGGCGCCTTTTCTTCGGCCAGCGAAGGATCCTTGAGAGCCGGATGAGGCCCCTTGGGCGCCGCCGGCTTGGGAGGGGCATCCTTGGCGACAGCTTTCGGCTTGGGCGCGGGTGCGGGCGGGGGCGCCGGTTCGGACGGTTCATCGGGGGGAGTCGGTTCGTCGCTCGGGTCTTTTGCCGCTGCATCTGGCGGGGGCGTCCCGCCGGACTGCGTCTGTTCAGGCGGATCGACGGGTTCGGGGGTCTCCTCGGTCTCGGGGGCCTGCTCGGGCTCTGCTTCTTCCGTGGAACAAGCGAGGCCCAGAAAAAGAAAAGGAATCAGCAAGAAAATCAGAAGCTGTCTCATCGATCGATCTCCATAAGGTTTGAACGGCGAATCAGTGGAGGCACCAGATTACCATCGAGAACCTCGGTGGGTCCATCCGTCCCGGCTCCTGGTGCTGCGGATCATGGGTGTTGAGCCACGCTTCGGGGGCTCTCGGCGCTGCCGGCGCGTTGCGCTGGTTCGAAAAACGTGGCTCGATATGCCCGGCTCGCGACACTGCGATCACGCGCCCGCTCATGGCTCAAAAACTGGCGACGCGCCACTCCGGCGCGACCGGGATCCTGTCGAAAAGACGCTGAGTCTCCGTTTTCCCCTCCCCAATCCGGCGATCCGCCCTGTAGACGGCCGAGATGGCTCCGACTACACTAGGCTGGACCATGAAACTCGGCCTGCTCGTCCTGGTCCTTTTCGCTATCGGCGATTTCGTTGCCGCCCAACGCCCCGATCGGCCCAGTCCGGCCCCCACCATCCCCTCCCAGAGGCGGGAGGGAATCCTCCTCAAAGGCAGGGTTCTGCCCCACGGCTCAGGTTCCACCCTACCCGAAATCATGACCGTAACCCTCACCTCGCTGGGTGGCGGGTTCCGCAAGACCGAATTGGTGCGGTCCGGCCTCTTCCAGATCGTTCAGGTGCCGTTTGGCGACTACATCATCCGTCTGGAGTGCGAGGGCTTCGAGACGGTCGAGCTGCGCGTCGATCTACAGAATCCGACGGCGGGTCTCCGCTTTCTCCAACTCACCCAAGGCGCCCCGTTGGGGGCGGGGAGAGCAGTCCCCGAACCGGGAGATTCCATCGTCGGAGTGGACCATCTGGCCGTGCCGGAAAAAGCGCTCAAATACCTCGACAAAGCTTCCCGCGCGGGCAGCCAGGGTAATACCGACCGAGCCATCCGTCTGCTCGAGAAGGCAATCGAGCTTCATCCTCGTTTTCACGAGGCCCACCATAATCTGGCCGTGCACTACCTGAACAAGGGACTTCTCAAGGAAGCATTCGAAGCCGCCCGTCGCTCCATCGAAATCAAGCCCACCGCACTCGCCTTCCGCAACCTGGGTCTGATTCACCTACGCGGGGGCGATTTCAAAGGGGCCGTGTCACACCTGCAAACCGCCAATGACCTGGATCCGTCGGATCAGCAGACGGTGCAGAGTCTGGGCGAAGCCTATTTCGGCCTGGGTCAGTACCGGACGGCTCTGGGATGGCTGAAGGTCGCCCGGAAGATGGGAGAAAACCCCGTCCTTCATCTGGCGATCGGCCATTGCCATCTGCGCCTGGGCGCCGACGAACAGGCATTGGCATCCTTCGAAAGCTTCCTGTCGGCCGCCTCAGACCACCCCCAGAGCGCTGAAGTTCGGAAATTGGTCGAGGACTTGAAGCGGGGGAGGTAGCGGTATTCTCGATGAGTCCGACCGGTCGGCAGGATCTTCACAAGCTGGTCAAGTCTGAGTTCTGAGAGATGGTAATCGCTATCGTTGTCGAAAATAGTTCTGATCTCGGAAAGCGGCCGATTACGACTACGATTGCGAGACCTCCGCGGTCTGAAGTCGCTCGCTAGGTGTAGCTCGGCGCGGCCAAACGTCCTCCCAAGTAGGCGGCCGGAAGAAATACCAGAAGGCTGACCACGGTGAACCAGAGCGGGTGGGGGATCGCCACCAGGTTGAAGATTCCCGCAGCCATCACAAGGACACCCACGATCAAGGCGCACGTCGTTTTGGAACTGCCCGCAAGCCGAGCGGCCAGAAAGGCTCCCCCGAAACTGCCGACCGCCCAGGCGATCAAGACCGGCAACAAGGCTACGGCCGGGATCTCCTCCATGGCTGCCGCAATGCTTTCCGGATCGGACGGGTCCATCCCTTCGGGCGGAGGGAAAACCAAGTGTCCCGAAGTTTCGATGACCGCCACCAATACGAAAGCCAGGATGACACCAACCATGACAGACAGGATGTTTCTCGCCATGGCGGAGAGTCTATCGATTGAACCGGCAGCTGTCACGCATCGCTGCGGCAACGGCAATATCCAGGGTTGGCGACTCTGACAGAACTTGGTTCGTGAGAACGAAGACAAACTCCCGCTGCGTCCTGCCCGCGTTCTCACGAACGCGGCTCTGTCAGGGTGCTCGCGCTGAAATCACCGGGATTTGGGTAACGCGCCCCCTCGGGCCCGGGCGTTTGGCTGTTCGCTTTTCGATCCGCGCCAAAAAGGGTAGGATGAAGGCAGACGCCACGCGTAACGATAGGAGGTTCCCATGCTTGCCTCCCGCCTGATCTATTCCATCTGCTTGATGGTTTTGCTCACATCCGTCGCCCGGACCGAACAGCGCCGAGTCGAGGTTCGCTCCGGGAAAGCCGAGCTGCGCAGAGTGGCGCATCGGCTGGGCGTGTCCGAGCAGCGAGTCCGGGAGGGCCGCGAGGCGCTGGAGAGGGCCACGGGGCTGGTCGCCAAGGTGGCCGGCGAGCAGACCGTGTATTTGCTGGGAGAGGCTTGGCAGCGACTACACCCGGACAAGGCCGCGGAGGGGATCCGCACGGTGTTCAACCAGCTTCTGCTAGAAGCTCGCAAGGATCCCGGGGGCCAGCAATTCGCCATGATGGCCAACGATGCGGGATCTTTGGCATTGATTCTTCAGCGACTCGGCGACGAGGACGCTGACCGGCTCATGGATCAATGGCCTGAGCCGAGCCAGGATGCCGTTTTCGAAGGATCTCCCCAGCCGCACAGCCCCGGCCAAATGTACTCGCGGTACCGGCGATTGATGGACGTAGCCCAAGAAGATCCCGAAGCAGCCCTCGATCTGTTGTCGCAAATCGAGCAGGGAGCTCCCGATGCCGGCCTGCGGGGATCGATGATTTGGAGCTTCGCCCAGTCGGGCAACCACGACCAGGCGCTCGAGCTTTTCAATGATCTGCTGGGCTCGGGAGGAAGCTGGAGCACGAAAAGCGAGGGTGGATTGGAGTTGGCCGTCCACTACGCGAGCGAATATGTTCCTGAGCGTTTGCCCGAGGCGCTGACGATCTGGATCGAACAGCTTCGCCAGAGTCCTCTGGCGGACCGGCCCGTTTCCGGACTCGTCGACGATATCGAGCTGACACAGGCCGAGATGCGCGTCCTCAACGTGGTTTCCAATCTAACCAGGGCGGGGACGCCACCCCAAGCCGTTTTGACGATGATGCCCCAGTTGGCCGTCAAGCTGGAACGAATGGGAGGACTTGCCGGGTTTCAAAGAGCGGTGAGCAAAAGCCGGCGGGCAAAGCGCGACGAGACCGGACGCGAGCAACTCGCCTTGGCCCGCGACCCCGAACAACTTCTCGATGATAGGGTCGAGACCGACCAGGATCTGGTCGAACAAATGCAACGCGTCCACGTGGCTGCCTCGAGAGCCTTCGAAGCCGAGGAGTACAAGAACGCGCGGCGCACACTGGAAGTGGCGCTGAGATTCCTCGACCGCCTGGAGGATCCGCAGATGGGCTTGCGGTTCTATCGGCAGATCGCCCGCACCATGATGCGTTTCGACGGGGAACTGTCCGGACCCTTCCTGGCCCGGGGCTGGACCCTGCTGGATGACGTTGACAAAGCGACCGGCGACCCGGAAGCCCTTGTCGAGTGGACCGGGGAGAAGGGTGTCCTGGCCGCCAGCGTCGTCGCCGACTTCGAGGTGTGGCTCTATGCGGCTTGGGCTTGGAGCGATTTCAAGGACGCCATGGCGCAGATTCGAAAGCTAGACGAGCCCACCCAGTTCGCGGTCTGCGCCAAGTTGGCGGAATGGCTGGGCGGGACCCATCTGAATCTCAACCGACACTTTCAATAACGGCTTGACGCTTTGCTGGAACCCGGCCCAGGCTGATTTCGTCGTTGTGGACAGACAAGACGAGCCGAGGTCCGGCTGGCGGCGAGAGGCCGCCCATTCGGGATCTTCCCCGTCTTTGCGGGGGTGGTGGCTGTCGGCCTCACCGGCGACCGGGATTGGAGGTTTTCATGGAAGCTCAGATTTCAGGGATGATCGCCTCGTATGAGAAGGGCCGCATCAGCCGACGTTCTCTGGTTGCGGCCCTGCTGGCCATGCTGGGGACGGCCCGCTCAGCGAGAGGCGCCACCTTCCAGGGCAGAGGACTGAATCATATCGCGCTCAGCGTCACCGACATCGCGCGCTCCCGCGACTTCTATCGAAAGCACTTCGATTTGGAAGTGATTCGCGAGTCGGGCGGCAGTTGCTTCCTCGATCTGGGCCCGCATTTCCTGGCGCTTTTCCGGGGTCGGACACCGGGTCTGCACCACTATTGCATTGCCATCGACGGTTTCCAGGCGTCCAGCGCGGTGGAGAGTCTGAACGCGGAGGGGCTGAAACCCCGACGCTCGGGCAATCGGGTCTACTTCGACGATCCCGACGGGATCGAGGTGCAGGTCTCGTCGGTCGATCACAACGCGTGAAGGGCTTCGGGCCCCGGGCTCCAGGTTCACCAGGCAGCTGGGATGAGGGAGCTTGCAAACCCTTCCGGTCTCTGCCAGTCTCTGCAGGCCCTTTCATAAGGCCTTGAGCCCGGAATGAAGGCCGAGACCGATGACGCTCTGGAAAGATCGCCCCACCGCGATGGGGTGCATGCGACTGTCCACCACCCCCCATCGCGACGAAGAGAAAGCGGTTCGAGTCATCCACGCCGCGCTTGACGCAGGAGTGCGCCTGCTCGACACGGCCGACGTCTACTGCTTGGACGAACGCGACATCGGCCACAATGAGCGCTTGATCCGGCGGGCTCTGTCGAGTTGGACCGGAGACCGTTCCTCGGTGGTGGTGGCCACCAAAGGAGGCCTGCGGCGGCCGGGCGGGAGATGGGAGCCGGACGGGCGTGCCAAACATCTCCGCAAGGCGTGCGAGGCCAGCCGCAAGGCGCTGAATGTCGATTCCATCGATCTCTATCAACTCCACGCCCCCGATCCCCGCACCGATCTCGCCACCAGCGTCCGGGCCCTCGCCTCCATGAAGGAAGAAGGCCTGGTCGAGGCCGTCGGGCTTTGCAACGTCACGGTCGGTCAGATCGAGAAGGCCCGTCGGATCACGGAAATCGATACAGTTCAGGTGGAGTTGAGCCCCTGGCATTCACGCAACGTGCGAAACGGAGTCGCCGAATACTGCGCCAGCCACGGCATCGCGGTGATCGCATACCGTCCGCTGGGGGGAACCCGTCAGGCGCCCCGCTTGTCGCGCCACCCCGTCCTGGGCAAAGTCGCCCTTGAGATCGACGCCTCGCCGGCGGAGGTCGCCCTGACTTGGCTGCGCGGTCTCTCTCGCGGTCTGGTCCCACTGCCCGGCCCCAGCCGCGAGTCGACGGCCCGGTCGGCGGGCCGGATCGGCGCGATCGAGCTGAGCGCCGCCCAGACGGCCGCTTTGGACGCGGAGTTTCCCTTTGCACGGCTTTTCCGCGTCCCGCGCAGCGAGCGCCGTCCCGACAAGGACTCTCCCGGCGATGTGGTCTTGATCATGGGGCTTCCGGCGGCTGGCAAAAGCAACCGAGCCGCGGGATACGTCGAGCGGGGCTACCAACGGCTCAATCGCGATTCGCTCGGAGGACGACTCAAAGACCTGATCCCGAGACTCGACGAGATGCTCTCCTCGGGCCGGAAGAAGGTCGTCCTCGACAATACCTACCTGAGCCGAGAGACGCGGAATCTCGTCGTGGAAGCGGCCTGGAAACAAGGAGTGCCGGTCCGTTGTGAATGGGTCAAAACCCCTCTTCAGGAGGCACAGGTCAACGCCGTCACTAGAATGGTGCGCCGCTACGGAAAACTCCTCACTCCCGAGGAAATCGCCAAGACGGCGCGCAAGGATCCCCAAATCTTCGCGCCCAACGTCCTCTTTCGAAGCGACCGACTCCTCGAGCCGCCCGCAGTCGACGAGGGCTTCGAGACGGTGGATGAAATCGACTTCATTCGGGAAGAGAATCAGAAGCGTCGTCGTCGGGCGCTGATCCTGGAGTACGAGGGGGGCGTGCGCAGAAGCCGCAAAGGGGCCCCGACGCCGGTCGAACCCGATGACGTCGAACTGATGCCGAAAATTCGCCGGCGCGTCGAAAGCTACCTGAAGGAGGATTGGCTCGTCCTGGGGACCTCCTGGCAACCGGGACTGGCCCGAAACCAGATCAGCCGGGAAACGGTGGAGTCCTGCTTGTCGCGCACTCACAAGCTTCTCGGCAGGGAAGTCGAAGTCGTACATTGTCCCCACCCTCCGGGTCCCCCGATCTGCTGGTGCCGCAAACCGCTGCCCGGCCTGGGGGTGCTGCTCATCGAGCGCCACCAGCTCGACCCGGCGCGCTGCCTGCATGTGGGCAAGGGAGCTTCCGACCGCACTTTCGCCTCCCGACTGGGGTTTCGATACCTCGACTACAAGGAGTTTCTGGAGGAATCATCGTGCTGAGCCGCTCCCCGGCGCCCGGGATCTAAAACAGTGACCCACCCTCTTCCGCTCAGGCGCTTTCCCCGTGCCGGAGGGATTCAGAGGCGGTTGCTCGTCGTCGCGCACTACGTTCAGCACGTGCGCGACATCAGCTAGACTTGTGGCGAAGTTTCCGAAAAAGGAGAGAACCCCCATGAACCGGCCGATCAAACGAGTTTTCTGGTTGCAGCTGTCCGTTTGTCTGTTGGCAGCGCTCTTCACCCTGACTCCGGCTGCCGCTCAGAGCGAGGATGAGGCGGACGAGCCGAAGAAAGAGAAGAAGCCCGGCCTTTCCCTCCAGCCCAGCCGCAAGATCGCCTTCTCGACCAGCCAAGGCACCTACATGAATCTGGATGTCTCGCCGGACGGAAGGACCATCGTTTTCGATCTTCTCGGGGACATCTATACGGTCCCGATCGAGGGCGGGGAAGCGACCCGCCTGACGCAAGGCATGGCCTACGACGTCCAGCCGGTTTTCTCTCCCGACGGCCAACGCATCGCCTTCATCTCCGACAAGAGCGGCAGCGACAACGTGTGGGTCGTCGACGCCGACGGGTCCGACCTCAAAGCGCTGACCACCGAGAAAGACAAGGCAGTCAGCACGCCCGATTGGTCGCCCGACGGCGATTATCTGTCGGCCCGCCGCGGCGGCGAGCTGTGGCTCTACCATCGACAGGGGGGTGCGGGATTGAAACTGACCGACGATCGACTGGCGGGCGGCCTCAGCGGTCCGGTCTTCTCCCCCGACGGACGGCAGGTCTTCTTTTCCTCTCGGGGAGGGGGAGGCGGGTTTGGCGGGGGCGGCTTGTCCCGTTTCACGGCCTGGCAGATACGGCGGCTCGATCGGCTGACCGGCGACGTCGCCACCATCACCGCTTCTCCAAACGGCGCCTTTCGCCCCGCCCTCTCTCGGGACGGCAAATGGCTCGCCTACGGTGCGCGGCTCGACGCCAAGACCGGTCTGCGCATCCGCAATCTGGAAAGCGACCGGGAACGCTGGCTTCTCTACCACATCGACCGCGACAACGCCGAACGGGCCGGGATGCTCGACACTATGCCCCGCTACGCCTTCACACCCGACAGCCAGTCGCTGGTGATCGCCACGGGCGGCACTTTCCAAAGGATTTCCATCGCCGACGGAACGGTGCGGAAGATCTCCTTTACCGCACAGGTCGAACAGGAGCTGGGCCCCTTCGTCTATTTCGAAACCCGCCACTCGGACGACGCAGTGAAGATCCGCAACTTGCGCTACTGCAACCGCGATCCCCGCGGTGACCGACTGGTCTTCTCGGCTCTCAACAAGATCTGGGGGATGAATTTGCCGGAGGGATCGCCGAGGCCGCTGCTCGAGCAGCCATTCGGCCAGTTCCAGCCCGTCTTTTCGCCCGACGGCGGCGCCATCGCATACGTCTCCTGGGACGACGTCGAGGGCGGGCACGTGTGGCGTGTCTCTTTGAACGGGCTCCAGGCCGGCGAGCCGGTTCGGTTGACCCAACACCCCGGCTACTACCTTCACCCTTCCTGGTCTCCGGACGGCAGCAAAATCGCTCTTCTCAAAGAAGACGCCGCCAGTTTCCGCAACATCTGGAGCCGCAACACCGGACAGATCGTCTGGATCGATTCCAGCGGAGGCCCCATTCACGAAGTCACCTCGGCTCCCTCGGACAACCGCCTGACCTTCAGCCCCGACGGAATGCGGATCAGCTATATCGCCGAGGTCACACCCGGCAACCGCCGCGAGAACAAGCCGGGCACTTCCGAGCTGGTTTCGGTGCGCCTGGACGGGACCGACAAGCGTGTCCTGGCGAAGATCCAGGCCGAGTCGTCCGAGGCTGTCCCCTCGCCTGACGGCAAGTGGGTGGCCTTCGGCGTTCGCGAAGACATCTACGTGGCAGCCCTGCCTCTTTCCAGCGAGCCTCCCACCATCGGCGAGAAGCGAGGTCCAGGGCCGGTCAAGCGGATCACCCGCGAGGGCGGCGTCGACCTCCACTGGGAGGAGCAAGGAAAGACGTTGGCCTGGAGTTTCGCCGACAACTTCCACTACCTGACCCTGGAAAGCATCTTTCAGGAGCCCCAAGAAGCCCCGGAATCGGAGGCCCCGGAAGCGCAAGAGAAGGAAGAGGAAAAGCTGGAGCCGACGACGATCGAGGTGACGCTGACCCGACCTCGCCATCGGCCCGCCGGGACCGTGGCGCTGGTCGGCGCCACCCTCATCCCCATGAACGACCAAGAGACCATCACCGGCGGGATCGTGGTCGTGAGCGCCAACCGAATCGTCCAAGCCGGGCCCGCCCAGCAGGTCGAGATTCCCGAGGGAGCCCAGGTGGTCGATGTGAAGGGCAAATACATCATGCCGGGGATGATCGACATGCACGCCCATTTGAGGCCTCCCCGCGAAGTGTTCGTCGAGACGAGTTGGTCCTACTTGGCCAATCTGGCCTACGGCGTCACCTCGACGCGAGATGTATCGACCAGCAGCGATTCGTTCGCCTACAGCGAGCTGGTCGAGACCGGCGAGATGATCGGGCCGCGCATCTACAGCACGGGCCGCGCCATGACCACCAGCAACGCCAAGATCGAGAGTCTCGAAGACGCCCGCGCCGTGGTCCGCCACTACAAGAAGCTGGGAACCGACGTGGTCAAGCAGTACATGCAGCCCCATCGGCGTCAGCGCCAGTGGGTCATCCAAGCCTGCCAGGAAGAGGGAATGAACGTCACCAACGAAGGGGGCGGCGACCTGCGGCTCAACATGACCCAGATACTCGACGGCTACACCGGCATCGAGCATAGCCTTCCCGTTGCCGACATCTACGACGACGTGATTCAGTTTTTCGCCCGCTCCCGCACCTGGTACACGCCGACCCTCGTCGTGTCCTACGGCGGTCCCACCGCGGAGTGGTATTTCTACCAAACGACCGAAGTCCACGACGACGCCAAGCTGGCCAGTCTCACACCCCACGACGACCTCGATCGCCGCACCCGCCGCGGCCAGATGAAC
>JBFGHF010000071.1:0-10598 GCA_041578355.1 Acidobacteriota bacterium | reverse complement strand
TCAGGTACTGGCCCGCCGGCAATCTGCGTTGGCGAGCCACCCGCTTTCGCAATGCAGCCGGACTTTCCTCCGTGAGCGGCGGTGTTTCGGTGGGGTTGACGCGGGCCATCGACAGCCAGGATGAGAGCCACTTCCAGGCTTGCAGTTCGGGCAGCTGCGGGGCTTCGGCGCGGGGCGGCTGCGCGGGCTCCGCTGCGGCCACCAGCGGGCGCCTGCTGGACTGCCGCAAAGACTGGAATGCTCTTTCGACCTCGCGCAGAATCTCATGCCGCTGCTCTTTGGAAAGCAGCGGGTAGGCGGCGAACGAACCATCGCCGTAGGTGGCGACCAAAAGCAGATAAGCTTCCTGGATCTCCTGCTGGCTGGCGCCAGGGTCGACGCCCAAAACCTGGTGAGGCGTTTTCTTGGCGGTCCTGCGTCGGCGCCCCTTGCTCAACGCACCTTCCCCAACGACTCACTGCGCTCCAACAGCCGGTCCATGATCAGCATGATCGCCACCGCAGTTTCCGAGGTGGGGTGCGCTGCGACAAAGGGCGAGAATTTCATCAGACTTTCGTTGACGCGTACATCGTAGGGGACGGCGCCCACGTAATGGATGCGAGTGCTCAGGCACCGTTGGGCCACGTCGACCACGCATCGTCCCAGCAGTGCATCATCGTCGGCGCGCGTCTTGTTGACGACCAGGCAAGGCTGGAAACGCTCCAGGACATCGCGCAGAAAGCGCTCGCAATTCTTGCTATGGCGCTTGCCGAAATCGAGGAATCCGGGCACCGATTCGGGCGGATTTCCGGACCCGGCCCGGAACTCCTTGAAATCTTCCTGCAAACCGTGGAGTCGGATCTCGAGCTTCAAGATCCGCATGGCCACCGCCTCCAGAAACAAGAACATGTTCTCCATGGAGGCCGGGTTGGGGTTGATCACCAGGATCGGAACGTCCGAGGCATTGAAAAACTCGATCGAATTCAGGGCCGAACCCGCTCCCGTGTCGACGATCGTGTGTCCCCGTAAAGAGCGGATGTGCCTGAGCAGCTTCAGCTTGCGGAAATACTCCACATTGGCCAGGTTGATGCGACGATTGGACCCCGCTGCAAGCTTGATCCCCGCCTGCCCGGTCTCGCTGAGGACGTCCTCCAGGGAGAGCCGGTTTCCGAAGAAGAAGTCGGACAAGTCCAAACACGCTCTTTGAAGGCCCAGGAAAGTGTGCAGGTTGGGGCCGCCGAAGTCGGCGTCCACCAGATTGACGGGGATGCCGTTTCTCGACATCTGTTGCGCCATAGCCGCGGAAAAGAAAGTCTTCCCCGTCCCGCCTTTGCCCCCGCCGATTGCCCAGACCGGGGAAAGGCGTTGGGCCGGGACGTCCGACTGCAGCGGCGCGGCTGCGGGTATGGAATCGGGTGCGGAGCTCTGGCCCGCTCCGTGGCCAGGCTTGACGATCTTCAGAGTATGCTCGGAATGGCTCCGAGTCCCTTTGGAAGCAGTGCTGTTGATGCGATGACGAGCCGGCGGTTGATGACTCAACTGGGCTTCCCCTCCCGCGACACCAAGTTGGTCTGAAACAAATAGATTACCGTGATTCGCTTCAATCGACAAGCCCCCGGACGTTTTCTTGGCTCCGATTGCGGATTATCCCAAGCTTCCCCTCTCGTTTCTTGCCGGGTTGTTTTCTGAATTCTCCGCTTTCGGTAATAATGTCGGACATGACGGACGATTCACACGACGATCTCCCATCCGGGGAATCGACGATCATGCTGGACACGTCAAAATGGGGGCAGAAAACCACCTCCTCTCAAAAGGGATGTTTGACCGTGATCCGCGGGGCTGGAAACGACCTCGGAAAACACCTCACGGTGGAGGGGCAGGTGGTGGTGGGCCGTGCGCCGCGATCCGGGCTGCAGATTCAAGACCTGGGCACGTCTTGGCGCCACGCCCGCGTGGTCCCGAAGGAGGACGGACGCTTTCTTCTCGAAGATCTCGGATCCACCAACGGCACCCGGGTCAACGGTGTCGCCGTCGAGAGTCCTTGGGTCTTGCGAGACGGGGAGAAGATCTTCATCGGTCAGACCGTGGTTCGTTTTTCTCTCGCGGACGACGAGGACCTCTGCTTCCACAGCGAAGTCTCCCAACTGCTGAGCACCGACCCCCTGACCGGTCTGGAATCCAAGCGCAAGTTCGATGATGCTCTCGATTTCTCGGTGCAGGTCTGTCGACGCAAGAAAGCTCCGCTGTCCCTGCTCATGATGGATTTGGACGGGATCAAGCAGATCAACGACACCCACGGCCATCTTTTCGGCGCCCACGCCATCTCCGAAGCGGGACGCTTGATCGGGCGTCTGGTCGGCGAAAAAGGACACGCCTGCCGCTTCGGTGGTGACGAGTTCACGGTGTTCCTGCCCGATCACGACAAGGAGGCAGGCGCCGAACTGGCCGAGGCGATACGAACCCAACTCGAAGAAGCCTCGATCGAAAGAAAGTCGATCCGCCTCAAACCGACGATCAGCATCGGCGTGGCGGCCTTCCCGGGGGACGGAGAAGCTGTGCTCGACCTGGTAGCCGCCGCCGACGCAGCCCTTTACGACGCCAAGCGTGCCGGCAAGAACTGCGTCCGAACAGCCTAGCCGTCGCGTTTAGCAGAGACCGAGAGCAAGGAGTGAGGCCCATCCGAAGGGCTGACGCCCCGGCACTCTGCTGATCATCTTCGACTGCGCCCTCACGATTGCAGCTCGGAAAGGCCCGCCAGCCGCTTCGTTCCAAACCCGACCGGTTCGGAAGCTCCTTTCAGTTTTCGCTCAGGACCGCGTAGGGAGCGTTTTGCCTCATGGTTCAGCGGCTGACCGGCGTTACTGCGCTTTTCAGAATAATTCCGCTTTTTGAGCCGGCCACCGGAAATTCTGCGATTTTGCTGTTAAGATTGCCCGAAACCACACAAACGCATGGGGCGCTGTCGGGGTGAGAGGAGTTGACGATGGGAGCTATCGCAGGAAAGGTGATGAACCAGCGGGACATGCGAGGGATCGAGGGAGCGACCATCCTCGCGACCGAGGGCGGTTCCGACCGGGAGGTGACGAGCCAAGCCAAGGGTTCGTTTCTCATCGACAATCTCAGCGCGGGGAATTACGACTTGACAGTGTCGAAACCGGATTTTCTTGACGGGTTATACGGTCCGATCGTTGTTCTCGAAGACATGACCACCGAACTCAGCCTGGCCTTGGAGCCCAAACCACTGTAGGATCGCCGATCGCCTTGGTTCGGCCTCAAGCCTGTCCTGGTCCCAGCGGCGGGACCAATCCCGCTGCTGAAAGATCTGATTGCCCCGGCCGCCGCTGTTTCTCGACAGAACCCCCCGGGAATCCCACCGAAAGCCGCAAATAAACCGGCACGCGTCTTGCGAATACCACCCAGAAGGAATTCGGGAGGTTATTCGCATGATGAAAAAGTTCGCGATTCTAACGACTCTTCTGTTGGTTTCACCTTGTCTGCTGCGGGGACAAGGCGTTGACAATTCGGCCAAGCCCGCCGCGGGGTTTGTTTTCGCCGCTCCGGGAGCCTTCGTCGGTGATGGCCGAGAGTTCCTCCATTTCGGCGGAGGTGGAGAAGGCTTGTTGAAGGGAGGCTTCGGCGCCACAGCCGAGTTGGGATATCTCGCCCGTCCCGATGCTCTCGACGGCGGGATCGGGCTGTTTTCGGCTGGAGCCCTCTACCAGTTCGGCCCGAAAAGGAAAACAGTTCCTTTCGTGACCGGCGGCTACAGCATGGCTTTTCGTTCCGGTTCCGCCAATCTGATGCATGTCGGCGGAGGCTTGGTGCGCTGGGTCGGGAGCCATTGGGGCCTGCGGATCGAGGGGCGAGACCATTTCCGCCCCCAATCGTCCGACTTCCACACCTTGGAGATCCGGGTCGGCGTTCAGATTCGCTAGGCCGGCCTCCAGCCTGTCAGCTCTGCTCGTGAGGACGGGCCCACCGCCTGTTGCCGCTTCCGGCGACGGGCGGGACGCCCGCCTCTCTTCTTGCTCTAATCGTCCCTCCGTAGTAGCCTCGATTGAACGAATCACAGGGCAGCGGAGGAACTCGAATGATAGCAACACGGATCTTCACAATTGCTGTATCGCTGGTCTGGGGGCTGTCCGTTGCCTGCTCGGGACCCGAACACGCGCCCCTCGACAAAGCCGAAATCGTTGCCCGGGCCGGGGCGCCGCTTTTCGAGGGCATGGGAGACCACCATCATCCGATCACGACTGCCGACCCCGCGGCTCAGCTCTACTTCGATCAAGGATTGATCATCGACTTCGCCTTCAATCATGCCGAATCGGTGCGCTCGTTCAAGGCCGCCCAGAGGCTCGACCCGAACTGCGCCATGTGCTATTGGGGGGAGGCGCTGGCTCTGGGTCCCAACATCAACGTCACGAGCAACGGCAAAGCCATCATGTCCGACGAGGACCGGGTTGCCGCCTTCGCCGCCGTTCAGAAGGCGGTGGCTTTGAAGGAACACGCCAGTGAGGCCGAGCGCGACTACATCGACGCGCTGGCCACCCGCTACAACGGCGACCCCACGACCCCTCGCGAACCACTTGACGAAGCCTACGCCGATGCGATGAGGAAGCTGCATGGGAAATATCCGCAGGACGACGACGCGGCCGCCCTCTTCGCCGAGTCGCTGATGAACACCATGCCTTGGGATTACTGGCTGGACCCGGAAAACCCCAAACCCAAGACGGTGGAGGTTATCGCAGCGCTGGAAGGTGTTTTGGAGCGCTCTCCCAATCACCCCTTAGCCATCCACCTCTACATCCATGCCGTCGAGGCCTCTTCCAGCCCGCAGCGCGCTGAAGCAGCCGCCGACCGGTTGCTCGACCTGGTACCCGGCGCCGGACATCTGGTGCACATGCCGGCCCACATCTACTGGCGCGTGGGGCGATACAACGACGCCTCGGAGGCCAACGTCCGGGCCGCGGCCGTCGATGAAGCCTACATCGCACAGTGCAACGCTCAGGGCTTCTACCCGGCCGCCTACTATCCTCACAACATTCACTTTCTGTGGGCGGCTTCGAGCATGGAGGGCCGCAGCGCCCTGGCCATCGAGTCGGGTCATCGCGTCAAAAAGAACGTGGCACTCGAGATGATCGAAGAATTTCCGGGTGTCGAATTCTTCCAGACGATTCCGTTGCTGACCCTGATTCAATTCGGGCGCTGGGACGAAGCGCTGGCCGAGCCGCAGCCACCCCGGCACCTCGACTACTCCAACGGCATCTGGCACTACGTCCGCGCCACCGCCCTGGCGCGGAAGGGAGACATCGAGGGCGCCAAAGCAGAACGGTCTGCACTCGTTCCCTTACGGGACTCGACCAAGGTCCACTTCCTCGACAGCATCGATTACCCAGCCAGTCAGCTTTTGAAGATCGCCGACCAATTGGTGCTGGGCGAAATCGCGGCGGCTCAAAAGGATTTCGGCGCCGCCGTCTCCCACTTCCAAACCGCGGTCTCGATTCAGGACGAGCTTCCCTATATGGAGCCGCCCTTCTGGTATTACCCGACTCGTCAGTCTTTGGGAAAGGCACTCTTGTCCGCAGGCAAGGCGGCACAGGCCGAAGCCGTCTACCGCCGCGACCTCCAGGACTACCCCCGCAACGGCTGGTCCCTCTTCGGCCTGATCCAGAGCTTGAAGGCCCAGGGCAAGAACACATCCGAGGAGGAGCAACAGTTTGCCTTTGTCTGGTCGAAGGCCGACGTCGAGTTGACGTCGTCGAGGTTTTAGCGACACGGGTCTTGATCCTGTGCCTGGCCGGTTTGAAGTCGCGGGCTCGGAGCCTGGGCGGGACTCGCTCCCCGCACCGCCAAGTGCTATCCTCCATCGCTTGAAGCGTCAAGTTCAAAAACGGTTCAGCGGCAAGCCGCGCAGCGGGGGTACTCGGGGAGGTATTGGAATGGCATCGAATGCGGTACGACCGGTAGCGAAAGGACTCAACACCGTACAGGCGGTCCTGCGACTGCTCATCTGGGTGGTCACCCTGGCGGTGCTGCTTTCCATCACGGCGATTGCGAGCGCGGCAGTGGCGTCCTTCTCCGAGGCGCTGGGGATCATCGTGCTGGCGGGCGGAGGTTTCCTGTCGCTGATCTTCTCCATCCTGCTCAGCCGTTCCCTCTACGTCATCCCGGAGTTCGAACGCGTCGTCATCCTCAAACTGGGGAAGTTCGTGGGAGTGAGGGGGCCCGGGCTGTTCTGGGTGATTCCCTATCCTCCATTCTTCCAGTCGGTGGCCATGACCCTCGACATCCGCGTCCAGACCCGCGTCATCAAGGCGGCCGAGACGTTGACGGCCGATAACGTCCCGGTGGGATGCGAGGCCGTGATCTTCATGAAAGTGGAGGACGCCGAAAAGGCCGCCCTCAGGGTCGCCGACTACAAAGAAGCGGTTTTCCAGGCCGCCAACAGCGCCCTCAAGGACACCGTCGGCACCCTCGAACTGACCGAGCTTTTGGGCGCGCGCGAGAAAGTTTCGGACCGTCTCAAAACGATCATCGACCAGGCCGCGGCCTCGTTCGGCATCGACGTCTCTTCGGTCGAGATCACAGACGTCCACGTGCCCCCGGACCTCATCCAGGAATTGAGCGTGCTCGCCCAGTCGCGGCGCGCCGCCCAGGCCAAGATCGCCGAGGCAGAGGCGGAAAAAGCGATCGCCGCCAAACTCCAGGAAGCCTCCGACCTGCTCAGCACCAAAGCCATGGAGATGTACCGTCTCAACGTCCTGGAGCGGCTGGGCCGTGAAGAGGGAAGCCAGATCGTGGTTTACGGAATGGGTGGCGCGTATCCCCAGATGGACACCACCATCGCCGCCAGCGCCGCCGGTTCCATGGCTCACGCCTCGAGAACGACACAACAGCCCGGATCGGGAACCGATTCCCCCGAAGAACCGCCCGAACCCCCGTCTTGAGCGGCCAAGCTGTCGATCCCCGAGTCATCCTCTCGGCAGGGACTTCCGACCACCCCCGGTGCGGCCTCCCTGATAGAATAAAATTTCCCGCCACAGCGTAACGCCGAAAAACAAACGGGAGGAAACAGTTTTGTCCAATCACATTTTCAAGGTTTTCGTATTTCTCTTCCTGCTGGCCCTGGCGGCCGGCTGTCAAACCGCCGTCGTCGAGGAAGTGGAGCTGATCCCCCGGGAGCTGTTCTTCGGAAATCCCGACCGGGCGTCTTTACAGGTGAGCCCGGACGGAAACCGCATCAGCTTCCTGGCGCCGGTGAACGGCGTCCTCAATGTCTGGGTCGCGCCGGCCGACAACCCGCAGGCTGCTGAAGCGGTCACCAAAGACACCGGCCGCGGTGTCCGCATCTACTTCTGGTCCTACAACAACGACCGCATCATCTATCTGCAGGACGAGGGAGGCGACGAAAACTGACAGGTCCATACCGTCAACGTCGAAACCAAGGAAGACACCAATCTCACGCCGTTCGAAGAGATTCCGGGACCGGACGGCAAACCCATGGCCGGGCCGAACGGCAGGCCCCTGCGCCCGGCGGCCCGGATTCAGGCCGTCAGCCCCAACTTCCCCGATGAGATCCTCATCGGGCTCAACAATCGCAATCCGCGCTTTCACGACATCCACCGGCTCAACCTCAACAGCGGCGAGATCAAGCTTGTGCTGCAGAACGACCAGTTCGTGGGTTTCAGCACCGACGACGACTACCGCGTCCGCTTCGGCGCCCGGTTGACGCCCGACGGCGGAAACGAATTGATGGAGCCGGACGGCAAAGGGGGATGGAAGTCGTTCATCAAGATTGCCATGGAGGACATGCTGACCACCAGCCCGGTCACCTTCGACAAGAGCGGCGACATCCTCTACATGCTCGACAGCCGGGGCCGCAACACGGCCGCTCTGACGGCCTGGAACCTCGAGACGGACGAATCGAAAGTCTTGGCGGAGGATCCGCGCACCGACATCATCGACCTGATGATCCATCCCACCGAGAAGAACGTTCAAGCGGCCGCGACCAATTTCACGCGTAAAGAATGGAAGGTCCTCGACGAGTCCATCCGGGCCGACATCGAGACGCTGCGGGGCGTGACCGACGGCGACCCGGAAGTGACGAGCCGCTCGCACGACGACCGCCGCTGGACGGTGGTCTTCGTTGAAGATGACGGACCAGCCCGTTACTACCTGTACGACCGGGAAGCGAAAAAAGCGAGCTTCTTGTTCACCAACCGGAGCGCACTGGAAGGAAAGGCTCTGGCCACCATGCACCCGGTGGTCGTCAAGTCGCGAGACGGACTGGATCTGGTGAGCTACCTGACTCTGCCGGTGGGGTCGGACGGCGATGGAGACGGGCGCCCCGAACAAGCCCAGCCGACGGTGCTCCTCGTCCACGGCGGGCCGTGGGGACGCGACAGCTGGGGATACAACGGACTCCATCAGTGGTTGGCAAACCGCGGCTACGCCGCACTGAGCGTCAACTTCCGCGGGTCCACCGGATTCGGCAAGGACTTCATCAACGCCGCCAACATGGAGTGGGCCGGCAAGATGCACGACGATCTGATCGACGCCGTCGAGTGGGCCGTCGCTGAAGGCGTCGCCGTCAAGGACCGGATTGCAATCATGGGAGGAAGCTACGGCGGATACGCCACCTTGGTCGGTCTGACTTTCACTCCCGACGTCTTCGCCTGCGGCGTCGACATCGTGGGGCCTTCCAACCTGCGAACCCTGCTCGAGACGATTCCTCCCTATTGGCAGCCTTTGATGGACATGTGGGCCACCCGGGTCGGAGACCCCCGCACCGAGGAGGGCCGCAAGTTCCTGGAGTCGAGATCGCCCTTGACCTTCGTCGACAGGATCAACAAGCCGCTGCTGATCGGACAGGGCGCCAACGATCCTCGGGTCAAGCAGAGCGAATCGGATCAGATCGTTCAGGCCATGCAGGCCAATAACATCCCGGTCACCTACGTGCTCTACCCCGACGAAGGGCATGGCTTCGCCCGGCCCCAAAACAGCCTCTCCTTCTTCGCGGTCAGCGAGCTCTTCCTCGAGCAGCACCTGGGAGGACGATCCGAACCCCTCGGAGACGATCTGGAGGGATCGAGCATTCAGGTGCCCAACGGATCCGAGCGGATTCCCGGCTTGGCCGAAGCGGTGGGCAAAGCGGAAATGAGCGAAGGATAAGTGATGCTCGAGCCTTGAACCGGACTCGACGGGCCCTGGTCGTGAGGGGGCGCTTGTGGCAAAGCCGCCCCCCTCACTCCAGGGCACTTCGATTCGGATCCAGTCCCTCCCGAAAACTCAACACCCGCCTTTGCAGCCGTTCTCCCTTCCACCCGGCATCTGGCACTGCCTGACTTTCTTGAACTGTCGCATCGAATGACATAACGTAGAGTAGTTTCAGGGTCGCCGCCGGTTCCCCACTGGCCTCCCCGCACCACCTTCCGGCAGGACCTCCAAGGGGGTCGCACTGGTCCCTCGCTCAACGCCTTGTTCAGAGAACAGAGGTGGAATCATGCGAAAAACGCTTATTTTCTTCGTTCTGGTGGTGCTGTTTTCTCTTTTGGTGGCCTCCGCCCAAGCCCAGCCCGCCGAGGCCAGGCCCTTTCAGTACATGGTCAAGTTCGTTTGTGGCTGGAGGGGCCCGGCGCCTCCGGTCGAGGACCAGCAAGTGAAGCCCGGGAATTATGCTACGGCCATCAATATCTACAACCACAACCGGTCTGGAGTCGTGGGGGGCGCCGCAAGGGTTGCTCTCTGGTACCGTACGGGCTTTCCCCCGCCCCCGTTGGTCACCAATTTCGCCTTCACAGTCGTCAATCGCCGCGTCCTGGAAATCGACTGTCTGGACGTGTGGATTCGCAGCAATATTCCGCCGGGCACTTTTCTGAAGGGAATGGTGCATGTCGGACTGGACCAACGCCTCGAGGTGGTTGCCGTCTACACATCGCAGACTCACGACAACCCCAACGCAGGCCCGGATCCGGGGGCCGGTCACAGCATCGATGTCGAGTACGTGAAACCGTTGATCGTCCCGATTGCGCCGTAGTTCCGCCTGATCGATAGACGGGATGATGAACTCGAGCCGACTCCAGTGTCCGGCTCGAGTTTCGACTGGAAGGCGCCGACTGGGCGACATCTCTTTGCGTTCCGGCCCGATCTGATAAAATCACCTCGGTTTTTTCGCGTTGCCGAGGCGAACCTTGAGGAAAGCTCCTTCTCGTTCCGTTGATATCCCAGCCTCAAGCTTGCTGCTCTTGCTCTGTCTGCACTTATCCGCGTTCGGCCAGACTGTCGATTGTTATCAGCCTGTCCTGACCGGTGCTGAGATCTCCGAGGCCAAGGCGCTCCTGGAAGCAATGAAGCGGGATCCGCGGGGACCCTATCTGCGAATCCGCTGGTACTGTTCGGACGGCACCATCCATCCTCCCCAAGGAACTCCCTGCCGGGAACGGGGAGGAGGCGTGCAGCATGCCGAGTTCAGCCCGGGCGGGCTGCGCCTTGCCGAGCTGGGGCTTCAAGCGGGCACCATCCTTCGCGCCTTGAGTTTCGAGGAGTTCCTGGATGCCCGTCGGAACCACCATCGACTCAAAGCGCTGGTGGTGGAGCGACATCTCGTCGACAGCGCCGAC
>JBFGHF010000070.1:0-10671 GCA_041578355.1 Acidobacteriota bacterium | reverse complement strand
AGCCGCGCCAAGAGCTTCGTGCTCGATGCCGGCGCCAAAGAAGGCCCCAACGGCACTTGAGCGCGCTTGAAGCATGACCGGCGTCACCGCGGCGTCGGCCTGGGGCGTGCGGCGGTTCCGATGCGAGCGCTTCGGCTCCTGCGCGAAAGCGGGACTGTAAGTGAGGGGGCGAAGCTATATCCGCAGCAGCGACCCAGGCATTCCCGCCTGCGGTTTTGTCAATCGGTCTGAGGAGGCCTGACCAGAATCTGTCATTTTGCCCGCGGCTGCAAGGCCCCGGGCAGGAGGAACCAAGATGCCCGTGAAACCAACCTATCCTGGTGTCTACATTGAGGAAATCCCCAGCGGCGTTCGGACTATCACCGGCGTCAGCACATCGATTGCCCTCTTCGTGGGCCGGGTCCGCCAAGGACCGTTCGAGAAGCCGACCTTGTGTCTGAGTTTCCCCGACTACGAGCGCAATTTCGGCGATGACACAACTGTTTCCCAGATGACCGAGCAGGTCCGCCTGTTCTTCGAGAACGGCGGGACGCAGTGTTATGTGACCCGCATCGCCAACGGAGCCTCGCAGGCCAGCGTGGGCCTGAGGGCGGAGGACGGCGTCACTGGCGTCCTGGTTGTGACCGCCAAGAATCCCGGGCTGATCGGCGAAACCATCCGGTTGGCGGTCACCTACAACGGACCCCAGCCCGAAAGCACCTTCAACCTCGAGGTCTTCCGCTGGCAGGCCACCGCCACCGGGCAGCTGGTCAAGGCCGACCCCGAGCTCTGGTCGAACCTGAGCATGAATCCCAACTCGTCGCGTTACGCGGTCGACTTTCTCGAACAGAATTCGAAGCTGGTGAATGCGGCCAGAGACCCCGGGCTGCCAGCGGATCCCGGAGTTCCCGGATCCTCTCAATCGGGACGGCTGATCGAGTACGACAACGGCACACCGTCGACGCTTCGTTCCGCCTGGGAGGCGCGGCTGGGCACCACCCAAAGCACCAACAACTTCGAAATCAGCGTGGGCGGCGCCCCCTATGTGCTGGTCGAGCTCGACACCATCAACGTCGGCAGCCTCACCGCGGCGAGCGTACCGCTCTTCAAAACGGCACTGGGAGGCGCGATCGAAGCAGCAATCAATGCGGCCCTACCGCTCGGCAACACGGTGACGGTGACGGTCCCCGACGGGCCCAACCCGGCCGCTTCAGCCGCTCCCAACGACCGGACCTGTCAATTGAGAATCGAATCGGCCAACTCGGACGTCTACGTCCGTCCCGCCTCGACCAACGACCTGGCGATTCCGTTGATGCTGGGCACCGACCAAGGGGGCCTGGAGGTCTCGCGCTTCGCGGGCTGGCGGCCCGCCCCCACGGGCATCACTTTCCGGGCGCCGACCCAATTCAACACTTTCGCCGGCCTGCAGCAGGACGCCTTCAGCCGGATCGACTTCGGCCCGACGGTGGACGACCGGGTCGAGCTGGGCACATCCTTGCAAACCACGGGCGCCACGGAGCGGATGTACTCCGACAACTTCGCCGCTTCGGTCAACGGCAACAGCGACGGTGTCCGAGAGAAGTTCGCTTTGATGGCCGACGCCGTCAACGATCATGCCGCGGCCACCCCCGGCTTCAACTGGAGAGCCGAGGTGTGGGGCTCGCGCCTGGCGCTGATCCCCACCGCGGGAGGCGACAACCTGAGCGTGGCTTTCGCCACCGCCAACGCCACCGACATCTCCGGCCAGTTCGCCAACAACGTTCGCTACTACAGCCTGGGGGTCAGCGGGACCGGCACGTTCCAGGTCCCGGCGCCGGGTTTGGCGCCCGACATCCCGGCCGGCCAGGCCAGTGACGGCTCTCCCCCGAATGTGGGAGACTACAGCGACGCCTACCAAATCGTCGACCGCGAAGTCGATCTCTTCAATCTGTTGATTCTGCCCGCCGACCACGGGACCGGTGCTACCGCCCAAACCGCCCTCTACGGTCCGGCCAGCGTCTTCTGTCAGAGACGTCGGGCCTTCCTTCTGATGGACGCCCCCTCGAGTTGGACCAACGTGCAGCAGGCCACCAATCCGAGCAGCGGAGTCGCCAGCCTCAGGGTCGGGCTGGTCAAGGACCACAGCGCCATTTTCTACCCGCGGCTGTTGATCAACGACAACGGACTGGAGAAGAGGACTGGGCCCAGCGGCGCCATGGCGGGCTTGATGGCCCGCACCGACAGCAGCCGGGGGGTCTGGAAGGCTCCCGCGGGCACCGAGGCCGGTGTCCGGGGCATCCGAGGCATCGAGCACCTCTTCTCGGACGACGAAAACGGAGTCCTCAATCCCAAGGCGATCAACACGCTGCGCTCTCTTCCGGCGGGTATCGTCAACTGGGGCGCCCGCACCATGGACGGCGACGACGACTTCGGCAGCGAGTGGAAATACATCCCCGTCCGCCGAACCGCTCTGTTCATCGAGGAGAGTCTCTATCGGGGAACGAAATGGGTGGTCTTCGAGCCCAACGACGAGCCGCTCTGGTCCCAGATCCGGCTCAACGTGGGAGCTTTCATGCACACTCTTTTCCGGCAGGGCGCTTTTCAAGGGAGCTCCCCGCGCGACGCCTACCTGGTGAAGTGTGACAGCGAGACGACAACTCAGAACGACATCAACCTGGGCATCGTCAACATCCTGGTGGGCTTTGCTCCGCTCAAGCCGGCCGAGTTCGTGATCATCAAGATCCAGCAGTTGGCCGGGCAAATCCAAACCTAACAAGGAGAGCAGTCATCATGGCGCAGTTCAGTGTCAATCCCACCCGTTTCGACCCCTACAAGAACTTCAAGTTCCGGGTCAAATGGGACGGCCAGTACGTGGCGGGCGTCAGCAAGATCAGTGCCCTCAAACGGAGCACCGAGGTCGTGGAACATCGCGAGGGAGGGGATCCCAGCCTGAGCCGAAAGTCGCCGGGGCGCACCAAGTACGAACCGATCACCCTGGAGCGCGGTGTCACCCACGACCCGACCTTCGAGGCCTGGGCCAACAAGGTCTGGAATTTCGAGGGGGGGCCTGGCGCGGAATCGTCCTTGAAGGACTTTCGAAAAGACGTCATCGTCGACATGTTCAACGAGGCGGGCCAGAAAGTCATCTCCTACAAGATCTTCCGCTGCTGGGTCTCCGAGTTCCAATCCCTTCCCGATCTCGACGCCAACGCCAACGCCGTAGCCATTCAGACGCTCAAGCTGGAAAACGAGGGGTGGATCCGAGACGTGGACGTGGTCGAGCCGGCAGAGCCGGAACTGACCTGATAACCCTCGAGGCGGATAGTTGAGATTGCATCGAGTGGAGTTGCCGCGGGGTGTTCCGCGAGGGCGTGGATGGACTTGCGAGGCTTGGCTGCGCCCCTTGACGGGAGCCGACGAAGCGTTTCTCCAGGAGGAGGCAGCAGGACTCGCCCCGGTCGAGCGCTCGAGCGCTCTGCTGGCGCGGACTCTGGTCCGGCTGGGAACCTCCCGAACCGTGACCCGGGAAGTCATCGGCTCGCTCACGCTGGGCGACCGCGACGCATTGATGCTTCATCTCCGCGCCTCGACACTCGGCCCCGGGATCGATGCAGTGCTGGTTTGTCCTTCCGCCGGTTGCGGCCAGAGGATGGACCTGGAACTTCCAGTAAGCGACCTTTTGTTGCCGCCCTATCCGGAGAGAAAGAGGACGTATCGAACGGTCATAAAAACCCAAGGCAGCTGCAAGACCTTCCGCTTTCGATTGCCGACTGTGGAAGATCAGGAGAAGGCTTGCCTGCTGGCGTCGAACGACGCCGCCGCGGCCGCCGAGCTGATCCTGAAAAACTGCCTGCTCGGCGGGGTCGACGGCGAGGCTGCCGATCGCGTTGACGAGGTAACTCCCACTGAACGGTTGGCCCTGGCCCGGGCGATGGCCGAGCTCGATCCTCAAGCCGAGATCCGGTTGAACCTGAAGTGTCCCGAATGCGGCAGTCCTTTCGACTTCGTCTTTGATCCCGTCGATTTTTTCTTTCGCGAATTGGCCGACGATAGGCAGCGGCTTTATCGCGAAGTCCATCTTCTGGCACTGCACTATCACTGGAGCGAGCGGGAGATTCTGGATTTGACCCGCAACAAAAGGCGCCTTTATCTGGGGCTGTTGGCCGAGACTTGGGAAAGCCGACGGTCGGGGATTTCACGGTGACGGATTTTCTGGACAGAGTCGTGAGCAAGGGCGCCGGATTCACCTCCCCTTTTCCTCAACTCTCGCTCCCCGTAGACCCTTTGTCTCTCTTCCAGGACTTGCCGCCCGAACCTTCCGAGGCCCCTGCCGACAACCCTCCGGCACGCGGAACAAAATCTGAGCCAGCGCACGAGCGCTCCAGGATGAGGGCCGAGACGCCACACCAGGGGAAAACCGAGGCCACTCGGACACCGCCAGACCCGGCTCCCGCCAGTCCTCGCGTTGATGAGCAACGGGCAGTTATTGCAGACCAGCACTCCCAGGAGAGGGCACCCGACCGGGGGTCTCTCCGAGAACCGCCACGAGCGGAACGGGTGTCGCCGCAGGACCGCACCGAGGCTCGGCTCGAGCCTGCGGACTCGCCCGCCGATTCAGCCCTGACGATCGAAAGAGACGGCCGGAGCAGCGATCCCACCGCTCGGCAAGCCGCAGCGGAGACACAGCGGACGGTGCAAGCAGTGATGCCCCCGGCGGGGGAAGGGGCTTCGACGACCCTTCTCGTCGAGAAGGTCCGGATCGAGCCGCGAGAAACCCCGGAAAAGACCCTCGAGAGGAGCGAAGCCGAGGGCCGCGAAGAGAACGCTCGCCACGAGCAGCCCTTGGAGGAACTGCAGCCGCGGCAACGGATCGCCGATCCAATCTGGGAAGTGCTGAGCAGCCCCTCCGCCGAGCCCCGACGGACCGTTGAGGTTCACATCGGGCGCGTGGATGTGCACTTGGAATCCGATCCGGAACCTCGAAACGACACGCCGAGCCTTCTCGCGCTGGAGTCCCACCGATCCCCAGCCAGAGCAGCAGATCGCCAAGGGCGGACATTCAAACGCTTCGCCTTGGCGCGGCGCCACCTGAATCGCAGCTGGTACTGAAGTTATGGCCGACCATTTGGCAATCGGCGGAGTGAGCCTGACCTTGCAGGCGCTGCTGCAGGATCGGATGGTGTTCACAAACCCCGCACTCCCGGTGGCGGACCGGGTCAGTGTGACGGTCAGCGCTCCTGACGCCACCCACGACGACCAGGGCCCTCGCATCAACCTGTTTCTTTACAACATCACCGAGAACGGCTATCTGAAAAACCAGGAGATCCCGGGCCAGGGACACCCGGCGGCCTACGGGCATCCGCCTCTTTCGCTCGACCTCCACTATCTGGTCACCGGCTATCCGTCGGGGGAAACGGACGACATTCCGGCTCACCGCGCGCTGGGCGATGCCATGCGGGTTTTCCACGAGTTTTCCACCATCACCGACGGCTTGATGCGGCAGCGGAACGCCGGTGTCACCATGCTCGACACCAGCCTGCTGGGAGAGTTCGAGCGCATTAAAATCACCCTGAGCCCTTTGAGCCTGGAAGATAATTCCAAAATCTGGATGACACTTCCAGAGACCAACTTTCGCTGCTCGGTGGCCTACGACGTTTCGGTGGTCCAAATCGAAAGCCGCAGCCCGAGGCGTGTCACCTTGCCGGTGCGCCTGCGCAGCCTGACTGTCTTCCCCTTCAGCAACCCGCAAATCAGCGAGGTCTTTCGCGATCCTCCCTTGGGAGGTGTGAAGAATCCCATCGCCGCAGTCGGGGAGACTCTCATCATCCGCGGGGTCAATCTGGGAGGCCTCACCAAACAGGTGACTTTGGGCGGAGTCGACATGCCGGTTGTCAGTCGAAGCGAACAGGAGTTGGAGGTGACCGTCCCCGCGGGAGTGACCGCTGGGCCGCAACCCCTTCAGGTTTTCGACACTGTGGTTGTCGCCGCCCGCCCGGGCGAAGCTCTGGATGTCCGGCGCACCGCTCACTCCAACGCTGTCGCAGTCCTGGTGATTCCCGAGATTACGGCGATGAATCCGCCGGCGGCCGGAGCGGGCGGCAACGTCACCCTCACATTATCCCCGGTGGTCGAGGCCCAGCAACAGATCGAGGTCCTGCTGGGCGACCGGGTCCTGGCTGCCCAGCTGACACCAGCGGGAGCAACCTCCAGTGCCGACGTGCTCTTTCAACTCCCCACCTCCCCCGCCATCCCGGCGGGAAGCCCCCTGATCAGGGTGAGAGTCGACGGAGCCGAAAGTCGGCTTACTTTCGACGCCAGCAGCGGTCTTTACGACGGCCCCACCTACACAGCGACATGAGCAGCCCTCAGCCGACTAGTCCCAGCCATCAAGACTGGCTCAACGCCAATCTTCGCTTTCTGTGGACGGAACTGCAGCGGCTGCGGCTCCTGCTGCAACGCCGCGTGCTTTGGGTGAGAAGGCAATGGAGCGAGGAAGACTTGCCTCAATACCGGGGACTGGTGATCAGCGACAGGGAAGCCGACGCACTTCTACACGGAACTGATCTCTCCGCCGAGATGGCGTTCTATCGAGACCATCCTCAAGCCCTGGAGATCAGCCGGGCAGTCTCTCGGATCGAGAGTTCGCTTCGCGAGCAGAGGGACGCCCTGCGAAGAGCAGGCCTAACCCCTGCGCTCGACCGTGCATCGTCGCTCTTCGGCCTCGGTGCCTTTGAACGGGACGTCATCCTGCTTTGCCTGGCCCCCGAGATGGATGCCGACTTCGGCAAGATCTACGCCTACGCCCAAGACGACGCCTCCCGGAAATTCGCCACACCGCATTTGGCTCTCAGCCTCTTCGCCGGACGCAACGAGAATTGGCTTCAGGCTCGGCAAAGCCTGCTACCCGGCTCGCCGTTGCGGCGCTTCTGCCTGGTCCGACTGGAAGCGGGACCGATGGGAGCTGCGCTTCCCAGTGCCTCCCCCTTGCGGCTGGAGGAAGACCTGATCGATGTGTTGCTCGGCATCGACCGGATGAACGACCAGTTGGAGGTCTACCTGAGACCCCTCCCCCGCCCTCTTCTCGCTCCAGGCATGGATGCCGTCCTGGAAAATCTGCTGGATTGCCTTCGAGAGGAAGAGCGGAGAGCCTCCCTGCCTCGGGTCAATTTCTTCGGCCCTTCCGGCAGCGGGAAAAAAGCACTGGCGGCAAGTCTGGCCTCCAGGATGGGGCTGGGCATCTACGAACTCAGTCTCTCGGAAATCCCCACCGAGGCGACGGTCAGGCTTTCCGTGCAGCGCCTGTTGGAGCGGGAAGCCGCTTTGTGTCAGTTCGCGCTCTATCTGGACCAGGGCAACGCCACATCCACGGAGAAAGACTCGCAGCACGGGCTCTACCAGGAAATCGCCGACAAACTGAATGTCTTTCTCATAATGGGGAGCCGAGAGCGCCAGCAGACCGTGCGCCCCGCCATCCACGTGCCGTTGGTCCGGCCGGCCGCTACCGAACAAAAAGCCTTTTGGCGACAAGCCCTTGAAGACGTTCCCCATCGCATCAACGGGGAATTCGATCGCCTGGTCCAGCAGTTCGACTTCGGGCCGTCGGGCGTTGTTCAGGCTGTCGCGACGGCCCGTTCGGCTGCCCGTCTGCGCAGCGGGGCGCAGCCACCCGAGGTGACGGCGGAAGACTTGTGGCACTGCTGTCGGCATCAGGGATGGCAGTTGGAAGAGCTGGCCCAGAGCATCATCCCCTGTCACGACTGGGACGATATCGTGCTCCCCCCGGATGTCTTGCGGGAACTTCACGAGATCGCTTCGCAGGTGGCCCAGCGAGCCAAAGTCTACGATCATTGGGGTTTCGGGGCCAAGCTCTCGCGGGGCCGGGGGATCAGCGCCCTCTTCGCCGGACCCAGCGGGACCGGAAAAACGCTGGCCGCCGAAATCCTGGCCCAGGACCTCGACCTTTCACTCTACCGCATCGATTTGTCCGGCGTTGTCAACAAATACATCGGTGAGACCGAGAAAAACCTGAAGAGGGTTTTCGACGCCGCCGAGCAGACCGGAGCAATCCTCTTTTTCGACGAGGCCGATGCTTTGTTCGGCAAGCGCTCGGAGGTGAAGGATTCCCACGACCGCTACGCCAACATTGAAATCAACTACCTCCTGCAGCGCATGGAAGACTACAGGGGCCTTGCCGTTCTGGCCACGAATCGAAAGTCCTCGTTGGACAAGGCTTTTCTCAGGCGTCTGCGTTTCCTCGTCGATTTTTCCTTGCCGGACCGAGGCCAACGCGCCCTGATCTGGCAAAGGATGTTTCCCCCGGAGGCCGAATTGCGCGGGGTCGATTTCGAGGCGCTTTCAAAACTGGAAGTTTCGGGAGGAAACATCCGCAACATCTCGATCAACGCTGCATTCCTGGCCGCGGGCGAGGAGAAGGCGATCGAGATGACTCATCTGATGCTGGCCGCCCGCCGAGAGTACCGCAAGATCGAGAAGCTGGCGCTGCAATCGGAATTCGGCGACTACTTCAACCTGACCGAGGAATCGGTGGAACGCGAGGCAAGAGGTGGCTGACCGGATTCGGGTTCAAATCGAAGAGCTGAGGTTTCGGGGACGCCACATCACGACCACTCGAGCCCGGCGGATCGCGGAGTTGGCGGGGAGCAAGCTGGAGTCCTTGATCGAGCCGGGTGGCTCCGTTTCGAGCCCGAGCGCGAGGCAGGTGAAAGCCTCCTCTCGACTCCCCCGAGGGGCCAGTGACGAAGCGACCGCCCAAGCCTTCGCCGAAGCATTGAACCAGAAACTCACTCGCCCGGATCAGAGCTGATGAACCTGGAAGCCCGACTCGAAAAAGAGTCCCAAAAAACGGTGGGCCGGCAGGCGGCGCGGGGGCGCGGCCCTAACCACCCCGGGGCTGCCACACCCTGGCAACAGCTTCAAGTTCTGTGGGGGAACCAGGCTTTGAGCCATCATCTTTCCTCCGACAGACGCGACGATGCTGAGGAAGAGTTCGGGCCGGAGGATCGGTTTTCCGCAGAGGGCTCCGCAACTTCTCCCCTCCCCCGGGCCGAGGTCAGTCATCGGGTGCAGTCGCCCCTCGTCCAGAAGAAGTGTTCCAACTGCCCGGACGACGAGCAGGACGAGTCGACTCGGGAGTCCGAGGACGAGATCGAAGAGTTTCTGCAGCGAAAGCCCAAGTCTGCGGCTCTGCCCGACGGCCCTCCGGAAGACCGCGACGAGAGTCATACCTTGACGCTTGGCGAAGCGGCGGGCCACGGCCAGGCGCCCAATGAGACGACCTTCGCAAAGAACGACTCCGAGGGGGCCTGCTGCCAGACTTGCGCGGAATCGTCGGGGCCTTGCGAGGCGGCGGGCGAACAGGTTGCTGGGCCCACTGGCGACGATGGGGAGATCGCAACCGCCGGACAACTCCTCGAGGGAGCCGAGGCGGCTTCGGCAGAGACTCTCGGAGAGCCCCCGACCGTCGAACAGGATGTCGCCTCGGCGGAGGCAAACCAGCCGGCGACGGGCTCGGGCTCGCCGCCCCTGGTGGTGGACGACGACCGGGCGGCGGGACCAGGTCAGATGCAGAAGAGCGAGTTTCTGGCGCGGCTGCGCGCCGGAGTCACCGCCTCGGCCGAAGAGGCCATGGCGGGAACCGGCCGCACCACGGAAGACTGTCCCTACATCGAGCATTGGTTTGGCGTCTACGAGAATCGCAGCGCCGCGGAGATTTTGCGGGCGGCCCGGCGCTACTCCGGGGAGTCGGCCGGCGCTGCGAGCGCGGAGCAACTGAGGCGGATCCTCACTGCCCGCGTCAGGAGCGCCGTCGAGCACTGGGCGCGGACCGGAGAAGTCACGGGAGTGCCCGAAGGGATTCCTCTGACGGTCCCGGGAATGAGCGCCGCCGAGGCGGCAGAAGCCCTGGCGTCTCGTCCGGCAGCGCTCCAGGCCAAGGCGAGACCGGGAGGCGCCCGCCGGCCCGACGACCCCCGCGAGATCCGCTCCCGGCTGGGCGCGGGTCGGACCCTGGACAGCGCGGTGCGCAGCCGCATGGAACCGGTTTTCGGGACCGATTTTTCGAAGGTCAGGGTTCACACGGACTCCGACGCGGAAAGCCTCTCCCAGCGGGTCAACGCCCGCGCCTTCACAGTGGGCAGCCACGTGGCCTTCGGAGCCGGCGAGTACCGCCCGGGGACCCCGGCTGGAGACGCCCTGATCGCCCACGAACTGGCCCACGTGATCCAGCAGCGCGGCGCCGAAGACGACCGGGGGACCCCGCCTGCGCCCGCTGCCGGCGCCGAACTGGAGAAAGAGGCCGACCAAGCCGGCCTCGGCGCCATCCGCTCGCTCTGGGCGACCCGGCGCAGCGGGATCCGGGGTTGGCCGCAACGCCTGGTGCCGAAGCTGCGCTCGGGGCTGAGATTGTCGCGCTGCTCGAAGGGCTCCTCGGAAGAAAAAGCTGCAGCATGCAAGCCGACGTTCAAGTCGTTGACAGCGACCAAGGGCGCCATCGTAATGACGGACGCTTGGCCGGGACAGCCTTGCATCTTGAGTCTGGGTACTCCAACAGCTGTGGGGATGAAGTTCGAAGCCGAAGTGGAGGTGCCAAAGAACTGCACGGGAGAACTCCAGTATCTGCAACTCCTCAACCGGTGCCACCACTACACAACTGCTGGCAACTCGAGTAAGCGCATCAAGACGGGTGGCGACGTT
>JBFGHF010000069.1:0-10705 GCA_041578355.1 Acidobacteriota bacterium | reverse complement strand
GGGCGTGGGGCGTGGGGCTTGGGGCGTGCGAGACAAGCTCGAGTAAGGTCGGACGGGAGACTGGAGACCGGGCAACGGAGACCTTATACTCATCCATCGGGGCATTTTCCCATGCAACCGGTCTCGGATCGCCGCATCCAACCGGATAAGGAGTCAAGACATGCTCAACCGAAAAACGATAGCTCTAGTGGTTTTGCTGACCGTAGCCGCTCTTCTGCTCATCTCCTCGGCAACCGCCCAGATCCCGGAGAAATTCACCAACCTCAAGGTCGTCCCGAAAGATATCGGACAGAGAGACCTGATCAATGTCATGAAGGACTTCACCTTCGCTTTGGGAACGCGCTGCTGGTACTGCCATGAAGGCGAAGGCGACGATCTATCCACCTTCGATTTCGCCTCCGACGCAAAACCCGCCAAAGAGGTATCGCGCAGGCACTACGAAATGACTCAGATGATCAACGAAAAGTTCTTCGCCGCGAGCGAGACCAAGGTCGAGTGCATGACCTGTCATCAGGGAGAAGCCAAGCCCTCGGCGGACTAACCGCCTCGTCCATCAAATCCGCAATGTTGTCGGGGCGAGCAGCCACGCCAGGCCGCGTTAGGCGATGGACCGCCCGGTCCAGCGCCTCGGCTCGCGCCCTGTAAAGCGGGCAGCCTGCCCGGCTCTGGCATCCAGCCATGTTGTCGGAGCGAGCGGCCCGCAAGGCCGCGTTTAGACCTCCAGCATCCGCTCCACTGCTCGGCAGGCCCTTTCGCCAACCCGGGGATCGATTTCGACGCGAAACTGGAGTCGCCGCAGCGAATCGTAGATCTTGGGCAAGGTGATCCGCTTCATGTGAGGACAGAGGTTGCAGGGCCTGACGAACTCGACTTCGGGGCACTCGACAGCCAGGTTGTCGCTCATCGAGCATTCGGTGACCATCACCACCCGGGCCGGGCGGGTTTCTTTGACGTGACGGATCATCCCTGACGTCGACCCCACGAAATCGGCCTCCTTCAAAACGTCGGGGGGGCACTCCGGGTGAGCCAGCACCAGGACGCCCGGAAAACCTTTCCGGTAGTCGCGAATCTGCTCGCCCGAAAACTGCTCATGAACTTCGCAGTGACCATGCCAGGAGATGATCTCGACATCTGTTTGACCCGCCACGTACCGCGCCAAGTATTCGTCGGGGAGAAAAATCACTCTCTCGCTCCCCAGCGACTCGACGACCGCGACTGCGTTGGCCGAGGTGCAGCACAGGTCGGACTCCGCCTTGACCTCCGCGGAGGTGTTGACGTAGCTGACGACCGGGACTCCAGGATATCGCTGCCTCAGCAGCCGGACATCGGCGCCTGTGATCGAGGAGGCCAGCGAACACCCCGCTTTCAGGTCGGGGATCAATACCGTCTTGGAGGGGTTGAGCAGCTTGGCCGTCTCAGCCATGAAATGAACGCCGCACAACACGATGACGTCGGCATCCGTGTTGGCGGCCATCCGGGCCAGGGCCAGAGAGTCGCCGGTCAGGTCGGCGACACCGTGAAAGATTTCCGGAGTCTGATAATTGTGTCCCAGGATGATGGCGTTTTTCTCGGTCTTGAGCCGGTTGATCGCGTCGACGTAGGGGGCGTGAACGGGCCACTCGATGGCCGGTATGGCGCCGCGAACTTTTTCGTAGATCTGTGCAGTGGCTCGCGCCACTTCCGAAGTGTAGGCCAACTCGCTGCTCGTCTGCAGAGTCATTCAGGTCTTTCCTTTCGAGTTACTAATACTCATCTTGAGCACTTTCCGCCCCATTGTACTACATCTGAGCAATATCCCGCCGCCGTGAGGCGCCGGGACTTCCTTCTTTGAAATGCGGGGGCTTGCTCCCGTTTTTTCTGAGTCCTTCGGGACACGCTGCTCGACAGCTTGGGTCGATGCCGGCGACTGACGGGCACCAGGTGAGGCGAGCATCGCGCTTGGCTCGATTTGAATCACACACGCCCGTCAGAACGAAGACAATCTTCTGCCGCAATTCTGGCCGCGTTCTCACGAACGCGGCCCTGTCAGGGGTCGCAGACCTTTGGAGGGCGGCGGGTTCTCATCCGCAAAGCAACGTCAACAAATGAATGACGGGACTCATCGAAAACGGTCCGGGACTTCGTTCGTGTTTGCCGAGAGCGAGACCGAGCGACCTTCCCGGCCTGCACCAGGAACTTCAAGTCTCCAGGCTGCAGACTCGCGCTCTCGATCTGGCTCCTCGCTCTCGAAAACCAGACTCTGACCACCGGGGGAGTCGCAAAGCTCCGGACTAGAATTCCATTCTGTAGAGCATGAAATAGATGAGCCACCCGCTCGCGGCCACGTAAAGCCAAATCGGGAGGGTGATGCGGGCCAGCTTCTTGTGACGGGCGAAATCCTTCTTGCGCAAGGCCAGGTTGAGCAGTTGAACGGCCAACGGACCGACCACCAAGGCCATCAGGATGTGGGGAATGAGGTTGGCGAGATAGAGGACCCTCCACCAGCCCTCTCCTTCAAAGGGCTTGGATCCGTAGAGAGACCAGCGGGTCACGTAGCTGACCAAAAAGAGAGCGGCGAAACTGGTAGCGGCGATCATCGCGTTGCGGTGCCAGATCATGTTGCGGCGCCACCGTATGAAGTACCAACCCGACAATACGCTCAGTCCGCTGATGACGATGCAGGTCGTGCTGATCGTGGTCAGTGTTTCGAGTGTCATTCCGGCTGGAGAGTGTATCCCAAGTCGGGGGTCTCCAGACGAAATGCTTCGGTTTCATCAATCCGGCAACAGCGAACCTCGAACATCATGGATCGCCTCTCGCCGTTGGAACGTTCGTCCGTCGGCGATGGGCCGGTCCGGAGTGGACGATGTCGGAACGAGGGAGCCAGGAGGTGAGATCTGAGAGATGCGATGTTCGAAGTGGGGCGCTGGCGGAGATGGTCAAGTCTAAGACCGGAAGCCTGAAGGAGCTGCATGCCCACGGAGAAGTCTGCCCCTGAAAGGGCTCCACTAACGCAGTCTTCGCTGAAGCGACGGAGCGCCACCTCGGGGTGCGGAACCTACGCCACAACTCTTTCGACCCGCGAGGTCCGATCGTCCTTGCTGACGCGGTAGCGGACGGGGACCCTCTCCGCCAGTTCCCGGACATGAGTGACGAGACCGACCGTGCGGCCGCCGGCTCCCAGTTCGGCGATGGCGTCCGAGACCGTCTCGAGAGTCTCCGAGTCGAGACTGCCGAAGCCCTCGTCGAGAAAGATCGAATCCAGGCGAGGCGAGCCGTGTGCCGCCAACTGGGCGACGTGTTCGGAGAGGGCCAAGGCCAGCGCCATGGAGGCGAGAAAGGTCTCGCCGCCGGACAAGGTCCGGGCCGAGCGAGTCTCGCGGGCGTTGTTGTGATCGATGACTTGAAAATTCGACTTGTCGTCGACAGCCAAAGAAAACTGCTCTCGAGTCAGTTGGAGCAATATCCGGGAGGCTCCTGAGACGAGTTGCTGCATGGCGCGATGAAGATACCAACGCTCGAAACCGCGCGCGCTCAGCAGTCGGGCCAGTGCCTTCGACACCTCGGCCTGGCGACGCAGCTTTTTGAGTTTGCGGCGCAGTTCCTTGGCCTTGCTCAGATCTCTTTCGATGTCTTCCAGCCGCTGGCGGGCCCTTCCCAAAGCCACTTGACAAGCCTCCATCGGGCCCCGCGGATCGGTCTCCACCGAGCGCAAGCGGCAGGCGCGGTCGAGTTGCCGCAGCAAGCGCCGTTTCTCTCGATCCGCCTGGGCCGCCTCTTTTCCGGCTTGGCTCTCTTTCTCGGCTTGGAGGGGCTCCATCGCCCCCGCCCATTCGACCAAATCGGACCAAGCCCCGGCCAAGTCGGAGCGATCACCCAGCGGGGGCGGCTTCAATACGGCCAGGCGGTCGCGTTCCTGATGGAAGGACAGCCACGCTTGATCCGAATCCTTGCGGAGTTGCTTCAGCTTTTTTCGAGCCGAGCGCTCTTCTCTGTGCAGCTCTCGCTGTTTCTCACGAGCTTGCTGGAAGCTTCTGTGCAGCTTCTGTCTGCGGGCAAGGAGCTGCTCGGTCCGACGGGCCGACCAACGGTCCGTCAAATCCTTTTCCAGCTGGTCCAAGTTCTCCCGGAGACGATCCCTCTGCTCGAGGAGTCGAGCCACGTTGGCCGAGGCTTCGCTTGCAGCTTGCAGCGAGTTTCGCCATTTCCCCTCGGCCTTCGCCAAATCCTCTTCGGCTCGGGAAAGGTCGGGGGGGATGTCCAGGGGCGGTGGCTTGGCTAGTTTTCGGCGGCAAACGGGGCAAGGCTCTCCCGGTTGGAGATGGGCGGCGATATGATGCGCAGCATGTGCCGTTCGGGCGGCCTCCAAGCGCCCGCGGACCTCGTCGCGAAGCTGTTGTGCGCTTTCGACTCGCGACTTGGCCTGCTTCTCTCGTTCCCTGGCGCGCAGGAGCTCCGCCGTCAGATCGTCCCGCTCCGCTTGGACGGTTTGGTGGCGGCTCCACATTGCTTGAGAGCGCAACAAGTCGATCTCCTCGGGAAGCTCTTCAACCCGGCTTTCCTCCGCCTCCAGCTCCTGGGTGGATTGCAGCAGGTCCGATCGCGCTTTCTCGAGCAGAGATTCTGTTTCGGCCAAGGCGGAAGCCAGCTCGGACACACCGGGAGGCGGCTGCAGCCGGCGTAGACTCGCGAGATTTGCAGCGGCACCCTGTGCCGCCGCCAGCTTGGTTTGACGTTTCTCTTCGAGGGCTTCCAGAAAGGGACTCGACTGCTCGATCTGCTGCTTCAGGTCCTCGAGTTCCTGCAGCCGGAGCGCGGCGGCGTCTCGCCCGGCGACGGTGGCGTGCGGATAGTCTTCCTCCAGACGCTCCTCCAGGCTGGCAATGTCGCTTTGCTGTGAGGCGTGGCGCCCCCCCGCCAAGGCGGCCATCGCCTTGAAGATCTTCAGATCGAGGACCTCCACCAAGAGGGCTTGCCTGTCTCTCGGTTTCTCGTGAAGGAAGCGAGCGAATTCCCCCTGCGGCAGGACGACACACTTGATGAAGTGCTCGAATTTCAAACCGAGGAGGCGTTCGACACGCCGCGTCACCTGCTCGGCGGTTCCCGCCAGCAGTCTGTCCCCTTGTTCGAGACGCGCCTCGCGCGTGGTGGCGCCGCCCGAGGTTCGAGCGACCACCCGCGCAACCCGGAATTGATCTCCCGCTATGCTGAAATCGAAACAGACTCGGGCTTCCTGGCAGCCCTGCGTGATCACCGGCGCCACCAGCTTTTTGTTGTCGTAGCGGGGCACCGATCCGTAAAGCGCAAAGACCATGGCGTCGATCAGACTCGATTTACCCGAACCTGTGGGACCGGTGAGTACGAAGAGGTCCGCTCCTTCGAAGTCGACGCAAACCGGTTCTCGAAAGGACGAAAACCCCCGCAGCTCAAGCCGTCTCGGCCGCATACACTTCCTCGAGCAAGTCGTCGAACAGCGTCAAGACTCTTTTGTCTTCTTTGCCCCGATCTCTAAGGAATTCGCCGAACAGCTCACGGGGGGAGCCGCGAAAGGGCGGGATGAGAGGAGGTGTCCCCGGTGCCGACTCGAGGATCCGAACCGCGACAGCGTTGGGAAGTAGTTCGCGGACTTCTCGGGCCAGCCCGGGACGAGGCGGCTCGGTCAGATCGACACGCAAAAACTCGTCACGGCCGTTCGAAGCGTACTTCTCCAAATCGGTCAAGGAGCCTTCGATGGTTCGCAGAGGCCGGCCGCTTTGCAGGAAGACCCGTTCCACTCGAGCAGGAGCGTGGGCCGTGGCTTCCACCAGTAGAACACTCTTCTTTTCGTCGCAGTCACCGAAGTCGAGTTGCAGCGGGGAGCCGCAATACCAGAGCGGGCAGGCGGCGGGGAGCACCTGGGATCTGTGCATGTGTCCCAAGGCCGCGTAATGAATCTCGTGCTTGTTGAAAGCAGTCGCCGGCACCGTGTATTCGACCGTGGTGTGGGCGTCTCTTTCTCCCCCCCCGCGTCGGGCTCCGCGAACGGTGAGATGGCCGAGTACGATTTTTACGCTCTCTGCGGAGAGAGCACCGGTGAGCGACTCAAGAACCTCGCTACACTTTTCGGCGTACGTCCGTACGTGTTGCTCGCTTTCCTTGGAAAACAGGTCGGCGGCGCGCACCATGGCCTGTTGACTCAGGAAAGGGAAGAGCGCGATTTGAAACCGCTCCCCACGACCCGTTTCCAGATCGATGATTCCGCCCTCTCCGGCCGGAAGGGGGCGTTCCGCCACGTGGACCCGGGCCGCCCGGCTCAAGAGAGGCTTTATGGCACGCAGACGGCGAGGATTATCGTGGTTGCCCGCCACCAGGACAACTTCCGCACCGGCGTCGGCAAATCGGAGCAGAATCCTGTAGACCAGTTCTTCGGCATCGGGCGACGGTACAGCGCTATCGAACACGTCGCCGGCGATGAGGACCAAGTCGACTTTCTCTCGGCGGACGATCTCTGCGATTTCGCTGAGAACCACCTCGTGCTCGACCGCCCGGCTGACTCCTCGCAGGGTCCTGCCGACATGCCAATCTCCCGTGTGCAGTATTCGCATAACGCCCTCAACCTGCCAGCTCTATAGATTAGTGGTTGAGGGTGACAGCGAATCGAGTCTCCGACGAAGCCGGGTGGACCGGAAAAAGAAACCAGGGGAGGTTTCAAACTCTGTGCCCGGTCTTTCACCCATGTTCCCGGCATCACCGACCCGAGCCCCTACTGGGTGAAGAAGTCGAAGATATTGCCCAGCATGCTGCTGTCGGCTTGATAGATTTCAGTGTAGCGGCAGCGCGCGCAGGTCACCGTGGTGAATCTGCGACTCTGGACATCGAACAGCTTGGTCAGAAAGCCTCCCGTGGCCCGGAACTGACTGGTCTCATAATGAGAATTTCCACATTTGGCGCAGGTGAAATTGATTCCCATGGATTTTCTTTCTCTCCCTTCTCGATCGCCTTTTGTACGGGTATCCAGTTCGGATTATTCAAAGTGGCTGTGTTGCCGCGGACGCTCGGATCCTGGGGCACACCAGCACCGGGTTGCCGTCGACCTGCCGAAAGTCGTTTTTTTGACAAAGAGTCAAATTCCTAACGGGAATCGACTTTTCATGTGCCGCTGCCGGTCTGGCCGGACAATTAGAGAACCCTCCCCGCAAATCGAAAAAATCTATATTCCAAAACCGCTTGCGATCAATCTCATGACTCTCGCTCGTTGACCGTTCGCCGAGTCCCACGAGTGGCACCCAAGTTGCTCACGTGGCGTCCGGGCAAAGTTATTGCGGGAGAATTGATGAAGCTCCAGAGAATCAACCGCGACGTCAGAAGGCTGGGATTGTTGCTTTCCGCTTTCGTTTTCCGGATCGGATCACCGCGGTGGCAACCTCAGGACGCTTGGGCGACTGGCTCTCTGATCTTCCAGAAGCAAAGCGACAACTAGATGAGCGCCGACCAATCCAAAACGACGACATCAAGTGGTTTGGGAGCGATGCCGTCCGCAGCCCGATACTACGTTGGAGTCATCATTCTGATCGGTCTGCCGGTTCTCTTCTTTAGCGCCTATCAGTTTCTGCCCTCGTTTTCGCGCGGTTGGCTTTACCTCGCCATCGCGACTGTGCTCGCCAGCATCTTCCCGGCGCGGCTTCCGGTTCCCCTCAAGAAAGCGGGATCTTTCAGTATTTCAGTCGGCGACTGCTTCATCTTCGCCGGTTTCTTGCTTTACGGGCCGGCGGCGGCGGTGCTGATCGCCGCTCTGGAAGCGGCGGTGACTTACCTCAAGGTGCCCCCCTTTCGATGGGAGCGGTTCCTCTTCAACGTCTCGCAGCTCTCTTTGGTGGCTTTCCTGGTTGCGCACGCCTTTTTCCTGTTCTTGGGAATGATGGCTCCGCTGGATGAGCGAAGCGTCAGCGTTCCCCTGCTACTGGTGCTTTTGGGCTGCGCCCTCCTCTACGGTTTACTCAACACCGGAATCATCTCGGTGGCCATGGCGCTGGTTTCGGGCCGTCACTTCTCCGCGCTGATCAAGACCAACTTCATGCGGCTTTCCCCCACCAATCTTCTCAACGCATCCGCCGGGCTGCTGCTCTTTCTCTATTTCGAGCCCGCCGAAATCTCGATGGCCGTAGCGCTCATCTTTCTGATTGTGAGCGCCTTCTACGCGCGCGACGTCAGCTTGGCGGATTAAGTCAAGCCTTCTTCCCACTGCAGCGAGGTCTATTTCACGCCGAAGTCGTGACAGAGTTTGTGGGCCGGGTCCCCTAAACCGATCGGGCTTTTCTGTCGATAGATTCAGCGGGAGCGAGCCTTGCAACAAAACGCGCCGCTGAAATCACCTTCCGACGACCTCCCGGCATCGAGTCTGGGCAGAGCAGATCGATGGACTCCAGACCGGCTCAGGGAGCGCCTTGCCGACCTTCCTCCGGATTCCCGGAAAACGGATCTGCGCGACGCCGATCTATCCGGTCTCGACCTGACGGGTTTCAACCTCGAGGGCTGCGATCTTTCCGGAGCCAACCTGAGCGGAGCCCGGCTCCTCAAAGCAAGACTGAGAGGGGCCAACCTGACGGAGGCCCGACTGGACAATGCGGAACTGGCGGGGGCGGACCTCCGTGAATGCTGCCTGGAGCGGATCAGCGCGGTCCGGGCGGGTCTCGGTATGTCCGATTTGCGACGCTCGCGGCTCTTTGAGGCCGACCTGAAGGAGGCCACCTTGAGTATGGCCAACCTGAAGGAAGCCGACCTGCGTTGTGCACGCCTCGGAGCAGCGCGGCTCAGAGAAGCCGGGCTGGAGGGCGCGGACTTGACCCGCGCCCAGATGGGCGGCGCCGACCTGGAAGGGGCCCGGGTGGAGAGAGCTCACTTCAATGAAGCCGACCTGCGAGGTGCCCGCTTGGCCGGCATCGAAGGCTACGAGTCGGCGCAGTGGATCGGGGTGGATCTGCGGGACGTTCATTTCGCGGGCGCCTATCTGATGAGGCGCTTTGTTCTGGATCAGAATTTCCTGGCCGAATTCCGATCCCGCGGCAAGGCCGCCGAAGCCGTCTACTACCTTTGGTGGATCACCAGCGACTGCGGACGGAGTTTGATTCGATGGTGTCTCTGGACGGCGGGGCTGGTTGGGCTCTTCGCCTGGCTCTACACCCTGGTGGGAATGGATTACGGAGACTATCCGACGACTCTCTCCCCTCTCTACTACAGCGTCGTCACTCTGACTACGCTGGGCTACGGGGATGTGCTTCCCGCCAGCCAAGCCGCCCAAGTCGTCGCCATGCTCGAGGTGCTGGCGGGCTACGTGATGTTGGGCGGGCTTCTCTCGATCTTCAACAACCGAATGACGCGCCGCGCCGATTGAGAGGCTCCCATGTTGCGGTTTTTCCGCCTCAGTAAGAAAGATTCACGCGAGCGGCTGATCGAGGTGTTGGGGAGCTCCGATATTCCCAACTTCCCCGCCGCCCTGATGAGTATTCTGGAGACGGTTCGGGATCCGAACAATTCGATGAACACCGTGGCCGACAAGGTCCAGGCCGACCCGGGGCTGGTGGTACGGGTCCTGCGAACGGTGAATTCGGCGGCCTACGGGCTGGGCCGCTCGGTGAGCGGCATCCAACACGCCTGTTCCCTGATGGGCCGTTCCCGACTGGAGTCCCTGGTTCTCTCGCTGGCCGTCCGCGACTCGTCGCCGGACGTCTCGGCGCCGGGTTTCGATTCGGGACGCTTCTGGAAAGCCGCCGCGCTGAGAGCCAGCCTGGCCCGCTTGCTTGCCTCGCACCTTCATCCGTCCACCCAGGCCGAGGCTTTCACCGCCGGTTTGCTGCAAGACCTGGCGGTCCCGTTCCTGGCCAAGGCGCGGACCGCCGAATATTGCGCTGTGCTGCAACTCTGGCAATCGACGAGCGACTCCAACCTGATCGAGCTCGAGCATCAGAAACTCAACTGGACCCACACCGAGATCGGGGCCGCTCTGGCCAGATCCTGGGATCTGCCCGATTATCTCGTGGATGCGATCAGCGCTCACCACTCGGACGAGGCGGACGCCCCCGTCGACCTGGCCGTCAGACTCGTCTCGCACCTGCGCGAGAACCCGGAAGAGGCTTTCGAGAATCTCACCGGTTGTTGGTCGGAGAAGACAGATCTCCCGGACGGGGTCCTGCGGGAGGCGCTGGTCGCGGCTCAGGAGCAGGCCGCCGAGTTGAGCCATCTGCTCAATTGAGGCGCCCGGCCTGGGTGAACGGTCCTGGCGAGCCGAAAAGAGCGGCTTCAAGGCATCACGGCGTGGAGGGCCGGTCGGTATCCGCCTCGATCAGGCCGTCGTCCTCCCACTTGGTGAGTTGGGTGTGAAGAAACCCCCGCAGCTGATCGGAGACTTCCGCTTCGTTCTCGTTCTTCAGATAGTAGCGAAGATACTGGGCAGCCTCTTCAAAAACTCCACGCTCGGCGACGACCATGCCCAGGAATAAATGCGTACGGACGAAGTAGCGACCCTCGCCTTTCTCCTGTGCCTCACGGAGCGACTCTTCGGCTCGCTGCAGATCCCTCAGATAATAGTTGGCGACTCCGTCCAGATAGAAACTGTCGGGAAGATAGGGACTGAGGTCCAGGAGTTGGGCCGTCACCTTGGCAGCCGCTTCCCAATTACTGCGATTCATCTCCAGCTGAGCCAGGTTGACGTAAGGACCGAGAAACTTCTCTTCCGCTTGGATGGCCTGTT
>JBFGHF010000068.1:0-10715 GCA_041578355.1 Acidobacteriota bacterium | reverse complement strand
TGTCCTGCTGCTGCTGTTGCGCGTTGGTGCGGTTCGGGCCGGGGAAGCAACCGCTCAATCGCCGGCAGCACCAATATCGAACAGGACCAATGAACCAAGTGGAGGTACTTGGTTCGGTGGCTTGTTGTCCTGCTGCTGCTGTTGCGCGTTGGTATGGTTCGGGCCAGGCAAACAACCGTGCAATCACCGGCAGCACCAACATCGAACAGGGCCAATGAACCGAGTGGATTGCCGGCAACGGTTCCGCTGCTCTACTATTCAATCGTCGATGATCGGACGGACCGTCGCCCACTACACGATCCAGAACAAAATTGGCCAAGGCGGGATGGGAGAGGTCTATCTGGCCACCGACACCCGCCTCAAACGTCAAGTGGCTTTGAAGGTTCTCTCCGACTCCTTGGCGCGCGACGACCTCCAATTGGCCAGGCTGACCCGTGAAGCGGAGGTTCTGGCCTCGCTCGATCACCCCAACATCGCGCAGATCTACGGGATCGAGGAACTGGGGGAAGGCAAGGCGCTGGTTCTGCAATACGTCGAGGGCCCGACGCTGGCGGAGCGAATCGCCCGGGGCCCGATTGACTTGGAGGAGGCCCTGCCCCTGGCCGTTCAAATCACCCAGGCGCTGGAAGGGGCGCACGAACGGGGAATCGTCCACCGAGACCTCAAGCCGGCAAACGTCAAGATAGCAGCGGAAGGATCGGTCAAGATCCTGGATTTCGGGTTGGCCCAATCACTGTCCCAGGATCGCGACGACAGTGCCATCGCCGATTCCCCGACCCTAACCGTGGAAGCCACCAGTACCGGTGCGATTCTGGGGACGCCAGGCTACATGAGCCCTGAGCAGGCTCGGGGCCACCCGACCGACCGACGAGCCGATATCTGGTCCTTTGGCTGCGTGTTCTACCAGATGTTGACGGGCGCCCCGCCCTTCCCCGGGGATTCCTTACACGAAGTGGTGGGCGCGGTGCTCCATCAAGAGCCCGACTTGGAAAGACTCCCGGCGACCGCCAAAAGGCGCTTCGGTCGGCTTCTCCGACGCTGTTTTCAGAAAGACCCGGCTCTTCGTTGGCAGCACATGGGGGACGTCAGGATCGAGCTGCTCGATGAGGTGCAGGAGCCGTTGCCGGCGCCTGCGGAGAATCGCCGTTCCAGCTTGGTGTTTCTCGCTCTTGCGCTGCTCCTCGGTCTTCTTCTGGGTGGGGTCGGCGTCTGGAGTTGGACGAGCGATTCCCCAGAAGCCAAGCCGATTACGACCTTTGCGGTCAAGGCTCCCGACTGGGTGGGCTCTGTGGCCATCTCGCCCGATGGCGAAACCTTGGCCTTCCGTTCGGGGAACCGGCTCTATACGCGGCGTTTGGGCGAACTGACTCTGCGTCCCGTATCGTCAAGCGAGGGAGAGATTTCGGTGCTGTTCTTTTCTCCCGACTCCCGCTGGTTGGGATTCGCCTCGGGCGACTTCCTCTACAGAATCGCGGTGGACGGCGGTGACCCATACGGGTCGCCTCGGTTGGCAACGTGCCGGGAGCGGCCTGGGGCCCGGAAAATCAGATCGTCTTTTCCAACAGCTGGACCAGCGGCCTGCGGTCGGTGTCCGCCGACGGCGGCGAAGTGAAGGCCTTGACCGAGCCCGACCGCGAGGCGGGCGAAGTGGGGCATTGGTGGCCCCACTTCCTTCCGGACGGCCGAATCCTCTTCACCATCTGGAACCGGTCGGGAAGCCTCAACCATGCACAGATCGCGCTGCTCGACGTGGCGTCCGGAGAGGTCCGCACGATTCGCGATGGGGTGAGGGCGAAATACATCAGATCGGGCCACCTACTCTTCTATCAAGCTGGAACCTACTTCGTGGCGCCCTTCGATGCGACATCGGCCACTCTCCTGGGCCCACCCTCGCCCTTGAATCTGCCGATACGAAAGGAGGAGCCCACGGGTGCCGAACTGCTCAATCTCGCCGTCTCGGAGAACGGCACGTTGGCATACGTCGTCGGCGAGGCTCTCACTCCGATGGCGCGCCTGGCTTGGGTCGATCGCTCCGGCGCCGCCACTGATTTGGACTTCGACGTCGCGGCCTTCAATGGTCTTCGCCTGGCGCCCAACGGGAGGGAGTTTGTGGCGACCATCACCCGAGAGGGGGAATACAACCTGTGGCTCCACGACCTGAGGTTGGGCACTTCGGAGCAGATCACGCGGCAGGCCAACAATTTCGACCCGGTCTGGCACCCGACCCGGCGCCTGGTCGCCTTCGGCACCTCCCGTTCGGGTTCCTTCGACATTTTCGCGATCGATCTCGACGGCGATAAAAAGCCATTCGAACTCTTCTCTCACGACTCGGACTGCACGGCCGCCGATTGGTCGCCCGACGGAGAGACCCTGCTGATCGATCACTGGGTGGAGGATAGCGCCGACGATATCTGGGGAATCTCCTTTCCCGAATCCGTGCTCCGATCTCTGAGCCAGGTTGTCCGGGTGGGAACTCACGAAGGGGTTTTTTCTCCCGACGGGAGCGCCATCGCATTTCGTTCCGCTCAGACCGGACGCCGGGAGCTCTACCTCCACGTCCTGGATGGGTCGGGCGCCACCAGAAAACTCTCAGACGGAGGCGCCTCGTTTCCACGCTGGAGTCGGGAGAGCAACGAGATCTTCTACATCTCGGGAGACGACCGGATGATGCTCGTCCCGGTCAAAAAGACGCGCTCCGGTCTGGAACCCGGCCCGGCTCAGCTTCTTTTCTCACACGCGGGCTACGTGCATCCGGCCTGGGACGTGACCGCTGACGGACAACGTTTCTTGATGGCCCGATACCTGGGTGATCACCCGATCGATGAAGTTCGGGTGATTCTCAACTGGTCGGAGACGCTCAAAGGGCCAGGCGAGTGAATTCGCCAGGAGTCTCACCCCAACAAGCCTCACACGGCAGCGCTGCTCTTGCAGGCCCACGAGCGAGGTGCGAAGAAGCCCTGGAGTGCGGCAGCGGAAGCTGCCGCCCTGTCATTTCAAGACACCGGCTTTTAAGCTGTTTAGAATCGAACGCTTAGAGGAAGGGCGGAAGCTACGCATCCGCTACGCTTCCGCACTCCAGGGCAGACCGGAGCCAACTTTTTTCGACACAAGAGCGCCAAAGCCGTCTCCCTTTCTCCGCTCACATCGATGGTCAACCGGTGATCTACGGCTGGTCCAGGGGCGCCACTTCGGCGACGCCCCAGCGCCCGGAGCAGATCGCGCTCAATCACAGCTTGGCCCACAGAAAAGGAACACACTCATGAAGTCAATCGCAGTGATCCCGGGCAAACCCAACAGCATTCATCTGCGCGAGGTGCCGCGGCCTTCCATCGACGAGATTCCCGACGGCCGCGGTGTTCTGGTCAAGATTTTCCAAGTCGGGGTCGACGGTACCGACAAGGAGATCAACGCCGCCGAATACGGAGCGCCTCCGCCCGGCGACGACTATCTCATCTTGGGACATGAGAGCTTCGGCCGGGTCGAGGCCGTCGGCAGCAACGTCGCGGAGTTGGCGCCCGGCGACTACGTCACGGCGACTGTTCGCCGGCCCGGTTCGAGCCCCTACGACAGGATCGGACTCTACGACATGACCACCGATGCCAGTTATATCGAGCGGGGCATCAATCTGCGCCACGGTTTCTTGACCGAGTACATAGTGGAAGATCCCGAATACCTGGTGAAGGTGCCCCAGGGGTTGCGCCATGTCGGCGTGTTGATGGAGCCGACCAGCGTGGCTGAAAAGGGCATCCAGCAGGCCTTCGAGATCCAGAGGCGGCTACGAATCTGGCATCCGCGCAAAGCCGCCGTCTTGGGCAGTGGAACGCTCGGCCTGCTGACCACGCTTCTACTCCGATTGCGCAATCTCGAGGTTGTCACCTTGGGGCGAACCCCACTGCCCTACCGCAACGCAGAACTTCTCGAAGAGATCGGGGCGAGCTACGTCAACACCGCCGAGCGCTCCCTGACCGAAGTCTCTCGAAGCCACGGGCCCTTCGACATCATCGTAGAAGGGACGGGCTATTCTCCGCTGGTCTTCGAAGCCATGGAAGTTTTGGCGCCCAACGGCGTCCTGGTCCTGCTCAGCGTCACCGGAGGCGACCGGCGTGTGGAGATTCCGGCGGACAAGATCAATCTCGGCTTCGTGCTCGGAAACAAAGTCGTGGTGGGCAGCGTCAACGCCAACCGCGAGTACTTCGAGTCGGGGGCGCGACACCTGGCCTTGGGTGAACTTCAACATCCCGGCTGGTTGTCGGAACTGCTGACTCACCCCGTGCCCGGACTTGAGAATTACCAAGAGTTGATGTCGACTCTGACCGGGGCGCAGGGCGTGATCAAGGTGTTTTGCGAAGTCGCGCCGGTCTCTGCGGATAGCGCGCGGGAAAGCGCCGCTGTCGGGGTAAGCCAATAGTCCGAGGGCTGGGCGCAATCGAGTGTTGGAAATGACGGAGACGGCCTTGGCGGTTTTGCAGCGAAATGCGAAGAATGAGGGCTGGTGTCCCCTCTGTAACAGGGCGGAAGCCAAGGCAAGCCTCGACGAGGCGGGCTGGCTGCCGAGCGGAGTCGCGGAGCGGCTTCAGAGTGAGCATCCATGGTGGCGGCGGGCTGACGGGGCTTGCCCCGCTTGCGTTCAGCAGAGCCTCTTGCAGGTGCTTCTCGAGCAAGGGGATGAGTCGCTTCATCGGGCCATCCAGGCGGTCTGGCCGCTGGATGCGGAAGCCGCTTTCGGCGCTCTTCCAACCCCTCTGCGGCTTCACGCCGACCCTCGCTTCACCGGCAAAGGGGTGACGATCGCCCTCGTGGACAGCGCCTTCTATCCCCACCCGGATTTGGTCAGGCCCGTCAATCGGATCCGTTGCTGGGTCGATGCCACCCGGGATCAGCTGCAGGAAATCTCCTTCGAAGCTTCGGATGAGCCCGTTTGGCCGAGCTGGGACAGCCGCTCGGCCGCCCAATGGCACGGGCAGATGACCAGCGTGGCAACGGCCGGCAACGGTTATTTGAGCCACGGGTTCTACCGCGGGCTGGCCAGCGATTCCGATGTCGCCCTGATCCAGACCATGGATGAACAGGGCGCCATCGGCAACGCCGCCATCCGGCGAGCCCTGCTCTGGATTCTCGAACATCATCGAGTATTCGGCATCCGAGTCGTCAACCTCAGCCTGGGCGGCGAAGAGGTCGGCCCCGGTGAAAGCAACTCCGTCGATGACGCAGTGCGAGAGCTTGTCGAAAGTGGCGTGAACGTCGTGGTCGCGGCCGGAAACGACGGCCAACGTCGACTCCTGCCTCCCGGCACCGCCCCCCAGGCCTTGACGGTGGGAGGCGTGGATGACAAAAACACTTTTTCGCACGAGGAAATCGAACTCTGGCACAGCAATTACGGGGAAAGCGTCACCGGTGCACTGAAACCGGAGTTGGTGGCCCCCAGCATTTGGTTGACGGCCCCGGTTGTTCCCGGCACCGAACTGGCGGTGGAGGCGGCGCAGCTCTTCACCCGGCGGCGCAGCGGCGATCGCTCGTGCGAGCAGCGTATTGCGCAACTCAAGCTGATCACGCCCCACTACCAGCATGTCGACGGCACCAGCTTTGCGGCTCCGCTGGTCAGCGGAACGGTCGCTTGCATGCTCGAAGCCAATCCCGATCTGAGTCCGGCGCTGGTCCGCGAGATTCTGCTCGGGACGGCCCAGCCGGTCCCTGCCGCTTCGCGCGAACGCCAGGGCGCCGGTGTCCTCAACCCCGGCCTCGCCACCGGTTGTGCCCTGGCTGAGATGCATACGGCCGGCATCAACCTGAAGATGCCTGAAATCGGAGCGCGTGAAGTGGTCTTTCTGCTTCACCAACACAGTGCGGAGCAGATCCGCCTGATAGGAAGTTGGGACTACTGGAGCCCGCCCGGCATCCCCTTCGCCAGAATCGAGCCGGGCCTGTGGAGGGCCCGCCTGCCCCTGCCGACTCCCGGGACCTACTTCTACAAGTTCCTCATCGATGACCAGGTCTGGTTGGACGACCCCCTCAATCTGCACAAAGCACCCGACAGGTTGGGAGGTCTCAACAGCGTGTTTGAAATAGCTGACACCGTTTGAGAGCGTTGACCGCTCTGCCCTTCGGGCAACTCCTCAACAGATCCTCGCTGCGCCCCACGCCTGTTGGGCGCTACTCCGCGTCATTTATGGGTGTCATAAATGGGTTGTTTTTTCTAGGTGAATCTGCTTTAATCCGGTCCTCCGTTTTTGGACCGCCCTCAACCCAGGGTCTCATTCAAGTTCCTTTCACTCGGAGGAGAGAATGCATTTGGTAGATTCACGCAGATCTCATCTGATTCTGCTCACGATCCTGTTCATGATCACGCCCGTTCTCGCACAGAAGCCCGAGCCCATCGTCATCACGGGGACCAACAATCCGTTGCCTTCGCTGCGCGATGCGGCGGTGATTGCCCGCACCATCGGCCCGCCCGCGGGTACCGACTATGAAGTCCCCAACAAAAACATCGACGAAGACGGCCGAAGCATGATCTATCTGGCCGATTTGGGTGGGGATCCCCTTTTGCAGAATTTCAATCCTTCCGTTGCCACCTCTCTTCTGACCCAGTTCGACGGGTCGGACAACACCGACAACGGAGTCAACGTCACACCTCCGGACACCGACGGGGACGTCAGCGGCGACGCGGTCGACCGTTACGTTCAGATGATCAACCTTGTAACGGCGGTCTTCGAAAAGAACGGCAACTTCGCGCCCGGAGGGACGCCCTTTTTCAGCAGCGCCTTCTGGTCCGGATTCGGGGGACTCTGCGAAAGTAACGACAACGGCGATCCTATCGTCCTCTACGACGAGAACTCGCAGCGCTGGCTGGTTAGCCAGTTCGCCTTCAACAGTACCAGCACACCCCCCTGGCTCCAGTGCGTGGCCGTCTCCCAAACCAGCGATCCGTTGGGCGCCTACAACCGCTATGCTTTCGATTTCTCCAGCATCGGTTTTCCCGACTACCCCAAGCACGGCATCGTGACCGACTCGATCACGATGATGACCAACCTCTTCAATCCTTCGTTTTCAGGGACTTTCATCGGCGCCATGGATAAGGCCTGTATGTACGCCGGGTCCTCTTCATGCAATCTGGTGGGCGCCAACCTGGGGACAAGCGAGTTCGGCTTCGTGGCGGGGGACTTGGACGATCCATCCGGAACCGCCGGGTCGGTGGCCGCCCTCTTCGGCACCGCCATGACCGCCAACGGTTTGTTCGACGTCTGGGAGGTGGACCCCGATTATGTCACTCCTTCCAATACAACGATCACACGGATCTCGCGAGTTTCCATCGCCGGATTCGACTCCGACGTCTGCACAGCTTTCCGCGAGCGCTGCGTCCCTCATCCGGGATCAGGCGACGATCTGGAAACTCTCTCGGGACGCTTGATGCACCGCCTTCAGATTCGCGATTTCGGCACCCATCTGTCGATGTTGGCCTCTCACACGGTGGATGCCGACGCAGCGCCCCCGTTTGGCAACGGTAGGACTGGAATCCGCTGGTACGAGCTACGCAGCGCGAATGGTGGAGCGACCTGGACGTTGCATCAACAGGGCACTTTCGCACCGGCCGACGGCCTCGACCGTTGGATGCCCAGCATCGCCATGAACGCCGCGGGCGACATCGGCGTCGGCTACATGGTCTCGAGCGCAACCATGCCGGTCGAGATCCGTGTGTCGGGTCAAACCGCGGCCAATAGCGGCTCCGGCCTCTTCGACGCCGATGAAGGCCTCTGCCGGGTCGGCGTAGCGGGCGCCGATTGGACTGGCCGCTCGGGGGATTACAGCGCAACCAATGTAGATCCTGACAGCGACACCTTCTGGCACACCAACGAGTTCGGGCGTTCCACCGCTTTTCGGGGCTGGGGCACGGCCGTCTGCGAGTTCGATTTGGCGGGAACAGGGAATCAGGCGCCCCTGGTTTCGATCACCACTCCTTCGAACGGCGCCAATTTCAACCAGGGCGACCCGGTCACCTTTGCAGGCACCGCCAACGACGCTGAAGACGGCGATATCAGTGCCGGCTTGGCATGGTCTTCGGACCTGGACGGAATGCTGGGCAGCGGCGCCACCATCACCTGCCCCGGCGCAGGTTGTTCCACTACCTTGGCGGTCGGGAATCACAACATCACGGCCTCGGCGACCGATTCCGGCGGAGCGTCCGGCAGCGACCAGATCAGCTTCACGGTGAACGGCCCACCCGCCACGACGATGCATGTCGACTCGATCTTGACCGGCACTCAGAGCGCTCCCAAGGGCCGCAAATTTGGAACGGCCACCGTCACCATCCTGGATGACCAGGGCCAGCCGGTTGAATCGGCCATCGTGACGGGAGATTTCGGGGGCAGCTACAATGAAACGGCCAACGCCACCACCGACGCCAACGGTGTCGCCTTCCTGGTCACGACCGGGACGGCTAAAAAGAACATCGTGGTGACGTTCTGCGTCAGCAACGTGACTCATCAGACGCTGACATACGAACCCGACGACAACGTCGATTCCAGCTTCTCCTGCGCACCGGTCGGCAATCCGACCGATGTTCACGTCGAGAACATCGCCACCGGGCAACAGGGTGTGGGAGGCGGCGAAAAGGCCGGCACTGCGACCATCACCGTCCTCGACGACCGGGGCAATCCAGCGGTCGGCTACACGGTGACCGGGAACTTCAGCGGCGATTTCAACGAGCCTGGCGCCGGAGTAACCGGAGCAGACGGAACAGTCAAGCTGGTCACTTCGGGCAGCAAGAAAGGCAAGGTCAACGTATCGTTCTGCGTGAGCGTCGTCAGCGGCGGCTCGCTTCCCTACGATCCCAACGACAACGCGGATCCGGGGTACGCCTGCACGCCCTAGCGCGTCTCGATCAGTCAGCAGGCAGCGGCACCCCGAATCTCACCCGATCGGGGTGCCGGGCCTGGCTCGATGAGCGGCTCTTCGGTCTTTCGACTGGACAGATCTCTACACCCCCGCGTCTCGAATCCCCAACAGAGTCACCCGTCCATCGCGCCACCCCCGTGTCGCGGCCCTGGGGGAGGCAAAGAACATCCGGGGCTTTTCAAACGTACGGGTTGGCGTGAGAATAGAGTCGGTGATGGATGATTCCGAACAGCTGACCGACCTCGACGAGCCCTCCGACGGGACAGAGATCCCGGCGGAGTCTGCACCCGAGACGACGTCTGAGAAGACTCCGATGGACTCGGTTTCGACCGAGTCGGGCCAAGCTCAAGAGGTCGCCGACGGCCTGGAGCGTTCGCTCGACCCGCGTTCGGTCGAGCTGGAGCGGCTTACGGGGTGGATCGCAGCCATTGTCGTTTCACTGATCCTGCTGGGCGGGCTGCTGATTGCCTTCTTCCTGCTTCCCCTCTGGTTCACGGCATTGCTGGGCGGGGTCTGGGTGCTGGTCGTTTCCGCTCTGGTCTGGTCGGCGCATTTCTGGCCGCCCATCGAGCACCGCCACGCCTCTTACCGCGTGGACCGCTTGGGCATCCGAATCCGAAGGGGAGTCCTTTGGAGAAGGGAAATCTCGGTGCCCGTCTCCCGCGTCCAACACATCGACGTCTCACAGGGACCGCTGGAGCGGAGCTACGGACTGGGAACGCTGGTCATCTACACGGCCGGGGCCGAATTCGCCAGAGTCTCTCTCCACGGTTTGGACCATTCGACAGCCCTGCGCATCCGCGACCATCTCTTGCCGCGGGAGATCGACGATGCCGTCTGAGCGTCGCCTTCACCCCATTTCGATTCTGCTCGGGCTGGCGGGACAGGTTCGAGAGTTCGCGGTTCCCTGGCTGGTGGGGGGGGCTACGGGATTCTCCGTCGGGATGAACTGGGGCTCGCTGATGGTGTTTCTCTTCGTTCCCTTCATGCTGGTCGCGGTAGTGCGCTACATCTCGTTTCGTTACCTCCTCGATGAAAACGAGATGGTGATCCGGACAGGGCTCTTTTTTCGCAACGAGCGCCGCATACCCTTGGGACGAATTCAAAACCTGGAAGCGCGGCAGAACCTGTTCCATCGGTTGTTCGGTGTTGTGGAGCTAAAGGTAGAGACCGGCGGCGGCCAGGATGTGGAAGCGACCATGAGCGCCCTTCCCATGACCGAGTTCGAAGAGATGCGACGTCAGGTCTTCCAAGACCGAGGCGAAGCCGCGACGGCTCTGGAGGGGGTCGCGGCCGGGCCTGCCGGCGAGACGGCCCTGTTGCGGCTCACGCCGACCGACCTGATGATCTGCGGACTGGTCCAGAACACCGGCTTCGTCGTGATAGCCGCCGGTTTCGGCCTGCTCTGGGAACTGGGCCTGCTGGACGGGTGGATGGAGGGTTATTTCGGAGACCAGGAATGGAGCGAAGGGCTCTTCCGCGATCTGCTTGGCGCCATGCTGGGAGGAGCCGGCGTGTCATTGAGCCGAGTCGCTATCGCCCTTGGTTTCCTCGCCGCCCTTTTCGGCTTCATTCGACTCTTGTCCATGGGCTGGACGCTGCTGAGACTTCACGGTTTCACCTTGGAGCGAGTCGGCGAGGACTTGAGGATCGAATACGGTCTGGTCACCCGGGTCGCCAACACGATCCCTTTGCGCCGGATTCAGAAGCTGACGATTCGCGAAGGGCCCCTTCACCGGCTCCTGGGGCGCGTCTCGGTCCGGGTGGAGACCGCCCGGGGGCAGGCCGAGGAGCAACTTGCCAACGCCGACCGCTGGCTGGCCCCC
>JBFGHF010000067.1:0-10757 GCA_041578355.1 Acidobacteriota bacterium | reverse complement strand
CGCAAAGTCGTCACCACGCGACTCAACCTGGAAATGGCCGTCACCCCGGAAATGGTCCGCTTCGCCCTCGAATCCCAGCCTGACACCGCGACACTCGTGCCCGAGCGTCCCGACGAGGTGACGACCGAGGGGGGACTCGACGTCGTGGGACATGAAGAAGAGATCGCCTCGGCCGTTGAGGAGTTGTCCGCCGCAGGCATCGCCGTTTCCCTTTTCATCGATCCCGACGAGGCCCAAATCGAGAAATCCGCCAAGGTCGGGGCACCTCTCATCGAGATCAACACGGCGGCCTACGCCGAGGCCGTTCCCAAGGGACTTGACGAGGCGGCGAGCGAGTTCCGGCGCCGCTTGGATGAAATCGTCAAAGCGGCGGAACTCGCCGAGCGCGCCGGATTGCGCGTGCTGGCCGGGCATGGATTGACCTACCGCAACGTACGGCCGGTATCGAATATTCCGCAGATCGAAGAGCTCAATATCGGACACAACATCGTCTCTCGGGCGGTCCTGGTGGGAATGGAAAGGGCTGTGCGCGAGATGCTCGAAGCCATGAACTAAATCCGGCACTGCCCTCGGGTCGCGATCCCCGTGGCACGTCATTCCAGGGTCGTGATCCACAATGAGCAGGGGACCTCAGGCACACACACGAGCAGGAATGCTCGTGCCACGTCAAACAGATCATGTCCGGCACCCTTTACGTCGTCGCCACCACCCTGGGCAACTTGGCGGACATGAGCCCCCGCGCCGTCAGAACGCTCCAGGAAGTGGACCTGATCGCCTGCGAAGACACCCGCCACGCCTCGAAGTTGCTCCGTCACTTCCAGGTGAAGCGGCCCAGCGTCAGTTACCACGATCACAACGAATCGAGCCGGACCCCCCAGCTCCTCAAGCGGCTCGAAGCGGGGGAGAAGATCGCTCTTCTGGCCGACGCCGGGACACCGTTGATCTCCGACCCTGGCTACCGTTTGGTGCGAGCCTGTCGGGAGGCGGGCATTTGCGTGGTCCCGATCCCTGGACCCTCGGCAGCCATCGCCGCACTCTCGGTCTCGGGAGTGCCCAGCGACCGCTTCTGCTTCGCCGGTTTTCCCGCCCGCCGAGGCAGTGCGCGAAAGCGGCAGCTCAAGGCGCTGGCGGAACTCGAACAAACTCTGATCTTCTATCTTTCGCCTCATCGTCTCGTGAGCGAACTCGAAGACCTGGCGGAGACTCTGGGCGATCGGGAAGCCTTCCTGATCCGCGAGATGACGAAGCTCCACGAAACGGCCTACTTCGGTCGATTGAACACAATCCTCGAGGACGTCCGTTCGGAGGAGACTCGAGGGGAATACACGCTGGTTGTAGCCGGTGCGAAAGAGATCAGGACCGCGCCCGCCGTGGATCCGGTCGCCTACCTGGCGGGGCTGGAGCAGGTCCGCGGACTGAGCCGTAAAGCAGCCCTGCGCCGTGCCGCCGACGAGCTCGGCATGTCTCGCCGAGAGCTTTATGATTTGGTGGTCAAGGCGAGAGGGACTCAGTAGTGTAATCGAAGAGCCCGAGAGCGAGAGCGAGTTGGCAGGCAGAGGCGGGCGTCGTTCTCGGATTGCCAGTTCTCGGAAGGGTTCGCTGAGGCCTTCAGGGAACGCTGTATGTTCCCCTCGCTCTCGCTCTCGCTCTCGGTCTGGGAGACCGCCCCCTTGCCGCAACCTTCCAGCCCGCTCCCGGGCTAGTCATTCTTCTCCTTTTTCTCCCTCTCTCGCATCTCCTTTTCCATTTCCTCCATCTTCTTGCGCAGGCTCAGGGGCCTCATGTCGGTCCAAACCTCTTCGATATAGTCGAGGCACTCCTGCTTGGTGCCGGATTTTCCGGCGTCGTTCCAACCCAGGGGATTCTCGCGGTCCGCGGGCCAGATCGAGTATTGCTCCTCGTGATTGATCACCACCTTGTAACGGCCATTGTCGTCGTCTTCTTTCACCATTCTTCCTCCTCCAGATGAGTGCAATGTTTTGCGATTGGGCGACGAGTCCCAGCGACGGTAGCATGCCGACTTGAGAGGCGCAATCCGCGCGGCTATGCTGGGCTGCTGTGATCTCCGGGGGATCGAAGCTGCTTGCTCGGGACGCAGGCAAGATGCCCGCGGTGCGACAGAGAGTCCTATGACTGCAGCCTTTGGTTGGTCCGAGAAACTTCTGGAGCTGGAGGCATTGCTGGAACGGCCGCCTCTGTCGCCCACTCCGTTGCGCCAACTCGGGGAGCCCGCACAGCTGCAGACCCTCTTTTACCTGGAGCTCTGCCGGCTGGTCCGCAGTGGGCCACCCCGGGATTCGAGCCGGGTCACCGTGGCTGGTTTGGTGCGGGCGGCGGGCCATGCCGCTGCGGCCGGCTTGGCGCCCCTTTCGCTTCCGGCATACTTGCGCGCCACCCTGACCAGGCTCGCGCTCGACCTCCGAGATCGCGGCTGTTGGAAGATCGAAACCCCGCTTTGGTGGGAACCATTGCCCGCAGCGGACGATCTTGAAAAGATCGGAGCTGCAGTCTCCTTGAGTTTGCCTCGACGTGATCTGCTGGAGACCGGGCTGAGGGCCGACAACGGCGGATTCCTCCATCTCCCTGGCGTCCTCGATGGCGCGACGCGACGCCGGCTTCACTGCGAAATCGAAGCGGCGTGGAAAAGCGGGCTGCTTTCGCTCGAGCAGGGACGAGTCGGGGCCGACGATCGGCGGTCTTCAGCCAGAAACGACCGAACCGGCTATTTCAACGGGTTCGAAGAGTCGCTGCTGCAAGACGTTCCCGCCTTGGCAGCCCTGATCCAGTGGGGTTTGACCCGACTCGCGCCGACTCTCGCCGAGGCGCTCCCCGCAACCCACCTGGCGTCTCCCCAGCGAGCCATGCTCTCCCGTTTTCCGGCGCCCAGCGGCGGATTCGCTCCCCACTTCGACAATCCGGGCGGCGCTCGGGACAACGGTCGTGCGCTGACCCTCGTGGTCTACCTCAACCCACCTGGCGAACCTGTTCGAGGAGGCGAGCTGACCGCTTGGCGTCCGGGGTCGGGCCGCGCCCGCAAGCCGTCCTGGCGAGTCGAGGCGCGCGGGGGCGATGCCGTGCTGTTCGATTCCAGGAGGGTCCTTCATCAGGTTCGCAGGGTTGAGGCCGGTCCCGCCCGCTGGGCCCTGACTTTCTGGTTCAACGATCGCGGCGAGGACGGCGCATCTTCGCCTCCCCTGCCCGAACTGACTTGGAAAGACGCGATCGCGGCGGTCGAATCGCCCCCTTTGTCCGCCCGGGCGATCCTGTTTCGCGACCTCGCCTCCACCAGCCAGAAAGAGCAGATCACCATCCACTCCAAGACCACGACTCGTCTCCCTATCGGGGTCGTGACCACGGTCGCCGCCACGGGTCCTTTGCTGGACGCTTGGTGCCGCCACCATTCGAGGCTGGGGTTCGATCGACTCATCGTCGTCCTGGACAGCCCCCGGGAAAGCTCGGAGGAGATCCGGTCATTGACAACCCGCTACTCACCGGCACTGACGATTTGGACTCGCCGGCAAGCGGCCCGCCGCTGGGACGATCTGCAAGACCCCCGTTGCAGGGAACTCATGCCGTTGACTTCCGGTTCCTCCTCTCAGGCAGTCGCCTGCCGCCAGTCTTTGAATGCCTCGGCGGCCCTGGCCGCGGCGCGGCGCGGCGAGTGGGATGAAGCGCCCTTGGATTGGCTGCTCCACATCGATCTCGACGAATGGTTCTGGCCCTTGGGTGAGGGGCAGGGCGGAGCGGGACTCGGGGAGCACTTCGCGGCGCTTTCGGCCAACGGCCACAGTTCGGCCCGCTACCTCAACCACGAACTTCTTCTGCCCTTGGGCGACCAGCTCGCTTTCAAGCTGAATCCCCGGCTGGCAGCCGAGCGGTTGGGGGCGTCGGGCTGGGGACAGCTCAAACGGCTGTTGACGTTCTCCTCCAGCGCCCGACCTTATTTCTGCGGGTATCAAAACGGCAAGGCGGCGGTGCGCGTGGCCGCGGGAGCGGCTGCCGCCGGCGTCCATGGCTGGAGACTCGAAACTTCGAATGCCCAGCCCCCTCTGCTCAACGGCCCCATCATTCTGCACTTCCCTTGCGCCTCGGCAAACTCCTTCCGGAGGAAGTTCCTCGAGAAGGCCACGTCAGCCCGGCCGGAGCTATCCCTCTTCGAACCGTCCCCCGTGGAAAAGGCGGCTCTGGAAGTAATCGAGTCCGCCCGGGAGCAGGACCTGAGCGAGGAGGCTACAGCAGGAAAGTTGGCCCGTCTGCACAAGTCTTTGACTCATTTCTCCCGGACCGACCGAGCGCTGCTCGAAGAGGCCGGGCTGCTCCTTCGACCTGAGATGAACCGCGAGTTGAGTTACCTGAGGAGGTGTCTGGGTGAATAAACCCGTCAAGTCGGTGGGGATAGTGGGCGGGGGGACGGCCGGTTATCTGACCGCGCTCGCGCTGCGTAAAAACCTTCCCCATCTCGACGTCACCCTGATCGAATCCTCCGCGGTCCCCGTGATCGGAGTGGGAGAGGCAACGACCCCCTTGATGCCCCAGTTTCTGCACGTCGATCTGGGCCTCGAGATCGCAGAGTTCTTCGCGCAAGTCCAACCCACTTTGAAACTGGGGATACGCTTCGACTGGGGCGACATCCCGCCGGGTTTCTTCAACTACCCCTTCGGGCAGTTGAGCCTGGCAGACTCGTTGGCGCACGAAGGGCATATCCTCAACTGCTCCTTCCGCTCCATGCTGATGACGGCGTCGCGGGTTCCGATGGCGATTTCGAGCAAGGGAAAAGTGATCAGCGGCCTCGATCAAATGGTCGCCTATCATCTCGAGAACCAACGCTTCGTGGGCTACCTCAAAAGCCAAGCCGAACGATCCGGAATGGCACTCGTCGATGCTCGAATCGTCGAGGTTGAAGTGGAGGGGGAGCGGGATGGCGTGGCTGCCCTCCATGACGAGTACGGCCGTTCCTTCTGCTTCGATCTTTACGTCGACTGCTCAGGGTTCCGCTCGCTGCTGATGGGGAAGGCCCTCGGCTCCGGCTTTCTGGACTACTCGGCCAGCCTCTTCACCGACTCGGCCTTGATCGCCGCCGCAGCTCACCGGGGAGAAGTGCGCCCCTACACGAAGGCCGAGACGATGGATGCCGGTTGGTGCTGGACGACGCTGCTCCCCGACGAGGACCACTGCGGGTACGTGTTCTCGTCCGCATTTCTCTCCGTGGACGAGGCGGCCGCGGAAATGAGACAGCGCCTCCCTTCGATGGGAACCCCGCGGCTGATCCGATTTCGGTCCGGCCGGCGGCGCCATTTCTGGAAAGCCAACGTGGTGGCAATGGGGAACGCCTACGCTTTCGTCGAACCCCTCGAGTCGACGGCGCTCCACATGCTGATCCGACAGATCGGAGTCCTTTTTTCGGCTCTTCGCAATCCCCAGCGCCCCCCCTCTTCGAGAGCGGCTGTCAGTCGCCGCGTGGCGGCTTGGTGGGATTACCTCAGCTGGTTCTTGGCCCTGCACTTCAAATTCAACCGACGTCTCACGACACCGTTCTGGAAGGCATGCGCGGATCAAATCGATATCAGCCGACACGCAGAGCTTCTCGACGCATTTCGGCACAGCGGAAAGGTGACTTGGGAGTCTGATTCGTCGCGCTGCTATCCCGATCCTCTCTGGGGGCCCCAGGGCGTCGAGGTCATGCTTCGAGGTCAAGGTGTCGAGGGGCCGCCTCTCCCGCCGTCCACCCCCTCGGAGTCGTGGCGCCGATGGATTGAAAAATGCGCCCAAGTCGTCGAAAGATCCGAGCATCAGCTTGACATGCTCGAGCTGATCGACAGCCGGCCCGAAGTGCTCGATCGGTGGCTGGGCCACTTCCAGCGGGTCGGGCCCGCCTTTTCTGCAACGACAGGCTCGGCTGCCATCGGTCTGGACTCTCGCCCGAACGGGGACTAGACTGCTTCCCCAAATCCAAGTTCAATCGGATCAGAACGGAGGACGATCGTGAAACTGGGAGAAGTGCTGAAGAAGGAGCGTCGAAAGAAGGGACTCAGTGCCCAGGACACAGCCGCCAGGCTGGGGATTTCCCCCGCCGACTACGCTTCCCTGGAAGCGGGTGAATCCCCCGCGGAAAAATGGGGGCCGATCCTGGCCGAGATCGCAATCGCTCTCGAGACCCCCACCTCGCGGCTTTTGGCGGAGAGCGGCAGATCCGAGGACTGCCGCCCGGGACAGGCCGGCCTCCTCATCGCCCGTCACCGCAAGAATCGGGGTTTGTCGGCGAAAGCGGTGGCGACGAGAATCGCCGAAAAGGTCAAGCCCTTGGAAATCAGCTTCGGCTTGCAAGAATTCCGCCAAGTGGAAGCGGGAGAGTCCCCCCTGGAAACGGTCGGGCCCCAGCTGCTGGCTTTCGCCGCGTACATCGAACAGCCCGTCTTCAACCTCTTCTACCCCTGCGGCCTCCCCTTTAGCGAACTCGACGATTACCCGTAGAGCGGGAGGGTTGCCCGAACAGCAGTGATGGAGTCCGCGGCGGAAGACAGGCATCCCTGCCTGTCAATCCCCACTCGGGAATCCGCAGCGGAAGACAGGCATCCCTGCCTGTCAATCCCCACAATCGGGAAAGGGATTTCCCAGCCTGAAGGCTCCTTTCCGACCGGTCCTACCGATCCTCCTGTTGCGCAACACGCCCGTGAGATTGCAGACAAACGGACGAGACGCAGCCGGAATACGTCTTCATTCTCACCAACGAAGTTCCGTCAGAGCCGCCAACCCCGGATTTTGGCGCCTGCGAGCAGACCGACGATCAGGGACGCCGCGGCGACGATATCGAACCAAAGCGGCCCCTCCAAGTCACCCTGGAGTGTCAGATAGGTTGTTTCCACGACTACCAGAAGACTCATGATCAGGGGAGGCAACAGGGGCCGCGGCGACGAGATCCAGGCCGCCAGGGCGCCACCGGCCACGGCCGAGAGAGTGGTCAGCAGCCCCGCCACGACCAGCTCGCGCAAGGGCGAATCGTAGTAGCTCACGCCGCCGAAGATCACCTCCTGTACCAGCGTGATCAGAAGCACCATCACCGCATAGCCCGCTACGACCCCTGCCACAACACGAAAGCCGACCATGAAAGCCTTCATGGTAAATCCCCCTTCCGACTACCTACACGTCCCTGGCTATCTTTCGTTCTAGGATAATCGCCTCTGACTGCCGGTCGGGCCGGAATGCGATCCTCGATCGCAACGAGTTCCGAGGCGCGACAAGACCCTCAAACGTTCTGATCTCGGCCCGATTCGTTTCTTGCCGTTCGTGCTATTCTCGGTTCAGCGTGGCGACTTTTTCAACAGTCGGTCTTCTGCTGCTGCTCCTCCCGGGCATGTCCACTCCGCCCCAGACCACGGACGTCAACCAGGTTCCCCTCGTCATCAACCGGGAATACGCCCAGGGAATGAACGTCTCGGTGGTCGACTTCTCCCGCTCGGAAGAGCTCAAAAGGCGCTTCGAGGCCTCCGAAAAGACAAGTCTCGGCCTGGCCCCGGGCGGCAGGCTGGTCGCGATTGAAGCCCTCGACGGAGAAGCCGGCTACTCTTTTCGAATCGATTCCAACTCCGACGGCGACCTATCCGACGAATCCAGTCAGAGCATTCGCCCAGGCGAGACGATCCGGGTGACGGTGACGCGCGGAGAGCAAACACTCGGCTACCAGGTGACGCTGAGGCCGCCGCGCGACGGTCGCGAGGGTGTCTTCACCTGGCGTCCGCATTACCGGGCCGAGGGTGTTTTCGAGTTTCGAGACTGCGAAGCTCTCATCGCCGTTCTGGACGTCGACGGCGACGGGGTCTTTGAACGAAGCGAGCAAGCCACCAACGTCGCCCTCGACCGCAATCGGGACGGGGAATACCGCGGCCGCGACGAATGGCTCAAAGGCGAACAGGTGATCGGGTTTTGCGGCGAGAACTTCACGCTGGAAATCAAACCGGACGGGTCGTCGATCACCCTCCACAAAACCGCCATCCTGGTCCCCAAGGTGGGGGAACCTGCGCCTCCCTTCGAGTTTACGACCGCGGAGGGCGAGAAGCACTCTTCGGCGGAGCTGAAGGGCAACAACGTCCTGCTCGATTTCTGGGCGTCCTGGTGCTCACCCTGTATCGAGAAGTTCCCTGCGCTTCAACGGATGGAGGGCGGCTGGCAGCGCCAAATCCGCATCTTCGCGGTGAATGTCGACGAGTCGGAGGATCTCGTCCGAGCCAGGAAAGTCATCGAGAAGTACGGACTGAATTGGCCCCAGGTCGTCACGGGCAGGGGTGTGGACGACCCCCTTTGGAAAATGTTCGGGAGCATGGAAGAGAGCCGCCTGGCAATCCCCCTCTATGTTTTGATCGACCGCGGCGGACGCCTGGTCTATGCGGGCAGCGGCGGTGACGATATGGAGGAGCTCTCTCGGGCCGCCGCAAAGTTGCTCACCCCCTGATACGGCCTCCTCAAAGCGAGCAGGCTGCCCGGCTTCGAGAGAAGTGGCGAATCGGGCTAGCAATCCAGGCAGCGGATGTCTTCGAAGATCTCCTCCAAAATGTCCGGATCAGACTCTCGAGCGTAGTTGATCAAGCAGCGCACGGCCTTGCCGACGTCGGGCAGATCGTATTTATCGACCATCTGTTGCAGGAAGTCGTACTTCTCCTTCTCCAATTCGAACGAGTAGCTCTCCTTGTCTTTCATTTCAGCCGCCTCCCTTTTTCAGCGCGCTCAAAGCGCCCATGACGACATTTTACGCTGCATCGGCAGGAATACAACAAACGTTCGTTTTGAGAGTTTGCTTCTTGTTGGAATCTGTGCTTTTTTACGTATAAGGTTCGCCAATGCTCAAACGGATCGCCCTTACCTGGGCAATCAATGCCGCCAACAGCATCGTCTTTCTTCTGAGTTGGGGAACCAAAGTACTTCACGAAGGCTATTTTCGAAGGGGCCGCTGGATCGATTGGTACCGGGTCTTCCCGTCTCGCCCGAAGCACTACGAAGAGCCCGAATCGGAGGAGCAGCTTCGAGAGATCGTGCAGCGGGCCACCGGAGTCCGGGTGGTGGGTCTATCCCTCGGGAGAAGGCTTCGCCCGTCTGCTTTATTTCCGCCACGACGAAATCGCGTACGGCGTACCTTTCGAGAACTATCTGGACTGCCTGAACGAAGTCCGGCTGTTGCTCAACCAGCGAAAGTTCCCGTCGATCATCGAGGTGCGTTTCACCCCCGACCGCTCCCATGCGCTGCTGGGTCCGGGGGCGGGCAGGCGGACGGCCTACATCGAGCTGGCCCCCAGCATGACTCGAAAAACAGATCCGATCTTCAAGGAATTCGAACAGATCGTCCTGCGCCACGGGGGGCAGCCCCATTTGGGCAAGAAGCTCTACATCGACCGCCGCAAGATGGAAGAGATCTACGGAACGGAAAAGATGGACCGCTTCCGCACGGGAAAAACAAGACCCGCAAGGCAAGTTCCACAATCCCTTCACACGCAACCTGCCCACTTGATTCGAGAGTTTCGCGAGTCAGAGAATCCACCACAACGAGATTGAGATCGACCGAAGGCCCACCTCCCTTCCCCGCCGCACCTTCGCAATCCGGCTTGGCGGGTGGGCGGTCGGTACTTGATCCACCTCAATCGAGCGGATTAGGATAGCCGCTCGGCCGGCAAACAACCGGCTGGACGCGATGGTTGCGTCACCGGGCAGAGTCTGGCAACCGGTTTTTCCCTGCGCGAGGTGAGTCACATCGAGAAGCGCAGCCTTCCAGCTTTTTGGGCCGCCGCAGCGTTTGCCGCCAGCCTGATCCTCTTCTATTTCACGGTCCTCTCCGTACCCACCGAGAAGACCACCCAGGCCAGCCTCCACCCCTGGCCCGACGGGGCCGAGTACGTTGACGCAGCCCGCTCGCTGGTGGAGCAGGGAAGCTACTCCATCCATGTGGCGGGACGAAGCCTGCCGCCCCGCTATCCACCCGGCTACAGCTCGCTCATCGCCCTGGCCATGGCGGCCGGCGTGGCACCGCAACGGGCGCCCTATCCGGTCAACTCGCTGGCCGGCCTTCTCCTGCTGGGCGGACTCTTCGCCCTGATCGTCAGGACCTTCGGGCTCTGGGAGGCCGGCTTGGCCTCTCTGTTCCTGGCCACTCTTCCGGCATTCTCCATCCTGGCGCGCAGCCCGATGAGCGATTTGATTTCGGCCCTGGTGTTGCTGTGCTCTCTTTACCTGCTCTACCGTCACGCCGCCGGAGCGGGAATAAGCTGGGCGATGGCGGGTTCTCTGTTATTGGGCGCCAGCCTGCTTCTGCGCATCTCCAATGCGCTCTATCTGCCTTTCTTGTTGGCGAGCGTCTGGGCTCGGCCTAACCAGACCCGCCGGCTCGTCACCGATACGGCCAAGCTGCTGGCGGCCTTTGCCGTAGGCCTCTTGCCCCTGCTTCTCTTTCACTGGCAGGTTTACGGCAGTCCCTTGGCCACGGGGTACGGTTACTGGCTGCAGAGAGGAGAGCCGGACTTCGCACTGCGCCACGTTCCCGTCTGGGCCGAGGCTTTTTGGGGCGAAATCACGCAGCAGGAGGCAGGCTTCCGCACCGCGTCCCTCTACGGCTCCGGATCCTACTTCGGTCCTGCCTTCGTGGTGCTGGCGTTGCTGGGTCTGGGGTCGGCGGTCCGAAATCGACTGTTCTGGAGTTTTGGCTTGGCCAGCGCCGCCACGGCTTTTGCTCTGTCGTGCTTCTATTATCAGGACTTCCGCTTGGCGCTGCCCCTGCT
>JBFGHF010000066.1:0-10848 GCA_041578355.1 Acidobacteriota bacterium | reverse complement strand
CTTCCAGGAGCTGCAGCCCGCCGTGCAACAGGATCGAGAACAACAAGCAAGCAATCTTAGTCGAGCGCAGAATCCAATCTCCGTTCTTGCCTTTTGAAAACATAGCAAATCTCGGGACGCCAGCTTGAGTGCGATTCCCTCGGCCGACCGTGGGTGCGGATGGGCGGTTCGGCGTGGCGGGCGCCCACCCGGCTCGTGCCTGGTTTCCGAGAGTCACTCAGCCGCACTCGGGCCCGAAGCCGCGCCAAGATCGCCGAACAGGAACTGGAGCAGCGAAAGAGCCGCCAATGGTGCGGTCTCCGATCGCATCACTCTAGGCCCCATCCGAGCCGCTTCGACAGCGCAGTTGGACTCGGCGAGAACAGCCCGGTCGCGCTCGTCCCAGCCTCCCTCGGGTCCGACCAGAAGAAGAATCGACCGGGGCTGCGGAAGTCGGTCTCGGGAATCTGTCGTAAAACGTTCGAGCACGCCGGCCAAACCCGAGGTTGCCGCTTCGTCGAGCATCAGGTTGAAATCGCAGGAAAACTCGCTCAAGGCGAGGCCAAGCTCCTTGGGGGGGTGGACCACGGGAATGGTGTCCCGCCCGCATTGCTTGACCGTTTCGCGGATGATCTTGTCCCAACGCGCTTGCTTGCGGGAGGCGCGACTTCCATCCAGGCGGATCTCGGTTCGGGCCGTCAGCAAGGGCACGAATTCAGTGACTCCAAGCTCGATCGCCTTCTGAAGAATCCACTCGAAACGGGCCTTCTTGATCAACGCCTGGCCGAGGGTGATTCGAAGGGGCGACTCCATTGAAGTCTCGAACGGTTCAATCAGGCGCGGAACCCACTGTTTCCGCTCCTGGTAGAGCTCGCACAGATACCAACCCTCCCCTTCGAGAAAGCCGAGAAACCGGCTGCCGGGGCGCGCTCGCTTCACCCCGATCAGGTGATGACGCTCCTCGCGAGGGAGCAGCACCCGACCGTGATCATCTCTTGTCAGGAATGCTCTGTACAACGAATTCGCTCCATCTGCAGGCTGCTCCAACTCCTGAGTCGACGTTTGACGACGTTATTCAGAACGCCCGCCGACAGGAACGCCTCCAAAACAGCATCCTCTTCGTCTTCTGTGAAGCCCGAGACCAGGAGTCGGCTCCACGAGAGTCGAACCAACTCCGAGGCTTGCGATTCCAGGATCGGTCGGGTCAGGTTGGCGATCACCAAGTCGGCGGCGCCTTGAACCGACCGTGGCTCCGCGACCGCCAAAAGCACCCCCCTCAGCCGGTTGGACCCGAGCGTCGACCGCGCCACGGCGACAACTTCCGGATCGTTGTCGATGGCCAACGCTTTCACCCCCGGCCAAAGCTTCAACGCTGCCACTGTTAGAATCCCGCTTCCCGTCCCCACGTCCAACACAGACTGAGGTGCTGCCAGCTCCTCCATGCCAAGTAGACAAAGCTGCGTCGACTCGTGTGTCCCCGTGCCGAAAGCCGCTCCGGGCTCGATGCAAATAGCGACCTCGCGGTTCTTGGAAGGACGCTCCCAAGGCGGGTGGATCCAGAACCTGCCACCGACGGGAAAGCCGGTAAAGCGCCCTCGAAATTCCTTTAACCAATCGTCCGGGCGGTTCTGGACGACCGACTCGTCCAAGATGTCGACCTTCAGGTCCAGAGAGGAAAGACGCCCGCGCAGGGTCTCGAGGAGTTGAGTGTCCCCTGAGGCGGCGTGAAAATAAACGTCGAGACGATTTGCGCTCGCCTCGGACTCCGACAATCCCACTGTTCCCAGTTCCCAGCAGAGGGCGACGAAAGCGTCCAGGTCCGCGGGTTTCAATGAGACTCGGATTCTCAGGTAGAGGTCGGGGGCCAAGCCAGGCGACACGCTAGCCGAACATCTCCTTCACCTTCTCGAAAAGAGACCCACCTTCACTGATCGGGTCGCCGCTGATTTCGGCGAGGCGGCGAAAGAGTTCTTTCTGTTCTTTGCTCAGGTTGGAAGGAGTGATCAACCTGACGCTCACGTACTGATCCCCCTTGCCGCGTCCGTTGAGGCTCGTCACTCCACGGTTTTTGAGACGGAACACCGTACCCGATTGGGTACCCTCCGGAATACGAAGCACTTCTTTGCCGTCCAGCGTCGGGACCTCGACTTCACCTCCCAGGGCAGCCTGCGGGAAGCTGATCGGCATGTCGCAGTAGATGTCGTTCTCCTTGCGTTTGAAGAAGGGATGCTCTTCGACGAAAAGGACCACGAAGAGGTCCCCGGGCGGGCCACCCAACAGGCCCGATTCGCCCTCCCCCGCGACACGCAGACGGGCCCCCTCGTCGACTCCCGCGGGGATGCGGAGTTCGAGAGTCTTCTCCTTTTTGAGATGACCGGCTCCGTGGCATTCCGAGCAAGGTGTTCTGATGATCTGGCCCCGGCCCTGACACTGGGAGCAAGTTTTGCTGATGGCGAAGAAGCCTTGTTGGTAACGAACCTGACCCTGGCCGCGACACCCCGGGCAGGTGGCGACGCCGTCTTTTCCCTGTGCACCGGAACCTTGGCAAGTGGGACAAGTCTCGCGGCGCGGGATCTTGATCTTCGTCTTGAGTCCCCGCACCGCCTCATCGAAACTGATCTGGAGGTCGTAGCGGAGGTCGGCTCCTCGGCTGGCTCGATTCCGTTGGCGTCGGCTTCCTCCGAATATGTCTCCGAATCCGAAGAAGTCGCCCAGGATATCGCTGAAGTCGGCGAAGATCTCGGGGTCGAATCCGCCCGTGGCACTTCCCACGCCCGAGTGCCCGAATCGATCGTAGCGGGCCCGCTTGTTCGAGTCGCTGAGGACGCTGTAGGCCTCGGCCGCCTCTTTGAACTTCTCTTCCGCCTGATGATTACCGGGATTTCGATCCGGGTGGTACTGGACAGCCAAGCGGCGGTAGGCGCTCTTGATTTCCTGTTCGTTGGCCTCCCGGCCTACGCCGAGCACCTCGTAATAGTCCCGCTTGGACAAGGCTGGATCCTTCGTTTTTCTTAAATGTTGCTCCGCAGCGCCCGCGGCTCGGCTTCCAAACCAATCATATAAGATCGCCGGCTGACGATTTCAAGGATTCCGACAATCCGATGGCAAGTTATCCCGCCGCAGAGTCGTCTCCGGTCACGCTCTGCGCTTGGTCGCTGTGGGGTTCGGGGTGGATGGCAACTCTGACTTGCGAAGGCCGGAGCAGTCGGTCACCCAGCAGATAACCCTTCCGAAACTCCTCCAGGATCTCCCCGTCGCGGTGGTCCTCGGTCTCTTCTCTCACCACGGCTTCGTGCACCGAGGGATCGAAAAGTGAGCCCACCCCCGGGACTTCCGCCACATCGAACTTTTCCAGAAGTGACCGCAAACTGGCCAGAATCAGCTCGTAGCCTTCTCGATAGGCCGCCAGACCCGCTTCGCCTCCATCCCCGGGCAATGCGCCCAGGCCCTTCTCACAGGCGTCGAGGACGATCAACAGCTCCACCAGGATGTCTTTTTTGGCCGCATAGCGGGCATCGGCCTTTTCTCGATGAACTCTCTTCCGATAGTTCTCGAAATCGGCTTTCGAGCGCAGAAAACGATCGTAAAAGTCGTCTCGCTCCTGGCGCAGGTTCTCAATGGTCTTGACGTAGAAATCAAGCTGAGATTCTTCAGAATCGCCGCGCAATTCTTCGCTGATCTCGACGGTGTCCTCGTGTTTCTTGCGGCTTTTCATATCTTCATGCGGTTCGGTTGCGACGCTGGTCGTCCAATTGTCTTTCAAACAGCCGAGCTACACAGTTTACCAAGCCGATGGCTTTTTCGTACTCCATCCGGCTTGGGCCCAGGATGCCCAGAGTTCCCCTGGCGCCTCCCCGGCAGCTGTAGTTGGAAGCCACCAAAGAGAAATCCCGCATCTCTGGAATGTGGCTCTGGAGGCCGATCGTTACCGTAGGGCCCGGCCCTTCGCGTTCCAGGCAGCGTGAGAGGATGCGGACCAGTCTGCCTTTCTCCTCGAAGGTATGGAAAAGCGCCCCCATGAGATTCACATCGGCGAGTTCCGGCTTCTCCATCAGCGTCGAGGTCCCTCCCAGGTAGACGGCCGTCTCGCCCTCCTCCTCGGCGTCGTTTTCAAACAGCCCCGCGGCGCCCAGCGTGACGGCGTTGTGGAGGAGGCGGTTGTAAAGCGCTTGCTCCTGCGACATCAGTTGGAGCAGTTCCTCTCGGACCTCGATCAGGGTCTTGCCCCCGAAGTGACGGACCAGGTACCGTCCCGCCTCGTCCAGATCCGCCTGACGGAGTTCCTCGTCGAAGCGGATGATCCGGTGCTGGACCAAACCGGTCTGCGAGACCAGAATCACCAGGATCCTTGCCCGCGAGATTTTGACGAACTCGATGTGCTTCATCACCGCTTGCGCCATGGGCGGTGGCAGCACGAAACCCACGTTCTGGGAGAACTGCGAAAGGACCTGCGACGTTTTCTCCATCAAAGCGTCGGGATCGGCCTCTTCACCCAAGACTTGAAGAATACGATCCACTTGGCGCGTCGTGGGCCTGCGGAACTTCGTCAGGGAATCGACAAAAAAGCGGTACCCTTTGGCCGTCGGCACCCTTCCGGCGGATGTGTGCGGCTTGCAAACGAACCCTTGGTCCTCCAAATCGGCGACCATATTGCGAATCGTGGCAGAGCTGAGATGCTCGCTGTGCCTTTGGGCCAAGCGTCGAGATCCGACGGGTTTGCAGGTGCTCACGAACTCCCGAATCAGTTCCTTGAGAACGTCACCGGAGCGCGCGTCGAGTTCAGGGCCGGGTTCCTTGCTTCTCATCGTAAACTCAAACAAAACAAAGGTTTCGACCGCAGGAACTTATAGCATAGCAGCCTCTGCCGACGCAATTCGGGGGAGCTTCCGTTCAGGCGTTCGACATCGATGATTCGTCGCTTTTCAGAGAGCGAGAGACCGAGGAACAGCTCATCCTCAGTCGGCGACTTTTAAGGTTGTCTTCAAAGGCAGGATGCCTGTCTTCCCAGCTCGACCTCGAATCCTGTTTGCAGGGCGGCCGCGAGATCCTCGAAAGTCAGATCTCCGGGGCGCTGCTCTGAAACACAAGTGACTGTCTCCCGCAAAAGCTCGGGCGAGCAGTTGAGGGCTCCCGCCATCAGCTCATGGTCGATCGTCAGAGGGATCGATCCGTGCTGTAGAAAACTCCGCCTCAGACGCCGCTGGGCGCTGCCGACGAGCTTGCGTTTGTCGTCGACCAGCAGCTCGGCGCGCCCCGCCCGCACAAAGCAAGGCTCGATCGTCCGGGATCGTCTTGGGACCGACGGGCGCATCAGGGAGGTTTCGATCCCGTGACGGCGAAGTCCCTCCTGCAAGCATTGGCCGATACGCAGATAGGTCGCGCTCAGCGAGTTGCCGAAACGATCCATTTGATTGGAAATGACTGCGTAGGTGAGATCGGACCCGTGGAGCACTGCTGCTCCCCCGGTGGGCCTTCGAACGATGTCGATTCCCCGCCGGGAGCAAAACTCGAGGTCCGCCGCTTGAGCGGCCCGCTGATTGCGGCCCAGCGAGATCGTCCAGCCTCGCCACCGATAGAAGCGGACCAGCGTGATCGGCTCGGAAGCGGCTTCCGCCCCCTCCAGCCATTCGGTGTCGATCTCCATGTTCCGTTTGCCGGTGAGGCCGGGGTCGAACCGGAAAAGTATGTCGGCGCCCCTGTGGAGACCGCTCGAAGCCGTCATCACTCGAGGACTTCCGACAGTGGCGTGAACTCAAGATTCTGATATTCCGCCACGGGTTTGCAGGTCACGCGACCGCCGTAGGTATTCACCCCCTCGGCCAGATGGGGATTGCCTTGCACCGCTTTGGTCAGGCCCGCGGCGGCGATTCTGCGGACGTAGGGGAGGGTCACATTGGTGAGTCCCATGGTGGACGTTCGGGGATAAGCGCCCGGCATGTTGGTGACGCAATAGTGTTGGATTCCGCTGACTTGGTAGACGGGATCGCTGTGGGTGGTGGGCCGGGTCGTCTCACAACACCCGCCCTGATCGACGGCGACATCCACGATGACGGAGCCCGGCTTCATCTGCTCGACCATCTCCCGCGTCACCAACTTGGGCGCCGCCGCACCCGGGATGAGAACCGCTCCCACCACGATATCGGCTCGTTTCACAGCCTCGAAGACGGAGTAGGGACTCGAGTAGATGGTTTCGACTTTTGCAAAGTAAAGGTCGTCGATATCACGCAGGCGCTCGACGTTGATGTCGAGAATGCTGACTTGGGCGCCCAATCCCATGGCCATCTTGAGGGCGTTCATGCCCACGATCCCGGCCCCGATCACCACCACCAGGCCGGGCCTCACCCCCGGCACTCCACCGGGAAGCACTCCTCGGCCCCCGAACGGCTTCTGCAAGTAGTAGGCCCCCACCACCACCGACATGCGGCCCGCCACCTCGCTCATGGGAGTCAGCAGGGGCAGTCCTCCGTGCTTGTCGGTGATTGTCTCGTAGGCCAAGCCGATTACCCGCCTCTCCATGAGCACCTGCGTCAGCTCGGGCAGCGGCGCCAAGTGCAGGTAGCTGAAGATGATCTGACCCTCCCTCATTCGCTGGTACTCGGGCTCGACCGGTTCTTTGACTTTGACGACCATCTCGCTGCGCTGGTAGAGCTCATCGGCCGTGTCCACCAGGGTGCCGCCCGCCTCTTCGAATTCCTCGTCGGTGAAGCCGGAGCCGTCGCCCGCTCCCCGCTCCACAAGCACGGTATGGCCTTCGTCGGCAAGCTGATGAACCCCCGCCGGAACCATCCCCACTCGATATTCGTTGTCCTTGACTTCTCTGGGCACTCCAATGTTCACAGTTTTTCCTCGTCAGTCCGAATGCTTGAGCACAGGCGTAAACGATAAGAAGAAGGCGAGGAAAAAGCAATCGGGCCTTAGCGATTCCGATACCGATTCCGATCCCTCCAAATTGACCTGGGCAGCTCTCATCTCGAACATCCTCGCTGCTGAGCTCGAAGATCGCCGTTGCCCGCCTAAACTACGCAGCGGCGAGCGGGGAAAAGGCTGAAGAGAGGCATCCTTGCCTGTCAGTTGTCGCGCACTTCCGATTCCCATCGCCATATCCATCCAGAGTTCCTCGGAGTCGAAAAAGGGAAGGGACCGATCTTCCGGAGCGGGGGTGAAGAAACCTCCGGCGAGCGGGAGCTTATAATCTAAGAGGCACAAGAATTGAGCAGCGTGGTCAAGGGCCGGGATCGGGCCAACCGTGATTCGAATCAGGGAGCCGATATGAACGAATTCAGAACCGAAAAAGATTCCATGGGAGAGATGCAAGTACCGTCCGACAGTTATTACGGAGCCCAGACACAGAGGGCAGTGCTCAACTTCCCGATCAGCGGGATTCGTTTTCCGAGGTCCTTCATCCGGGCCCTGGGGCTGATCAAGAAGGCGGCCGCCGAGACCAATCTGCAATTGGGTCTTCTCGACGAAACCAAGGCGAAGGCAATCGGGCGGGCCGCCGATGAAGTGATTTCGGGCAAGCTCGACGATCAGTTCGTCCTCGACATTTTTCAAACCGGCTCGGGCACCTCGACCAACATGAACACCAACGAGGTGATCGCCAACCGCGCCATCGAGATCCTGGGAGGCGCGATCGGCGACAAGTCGGTCCACCCCAACGACCACGTCAATCTGGGCCAGTCGAGCAACGACGTGATTCCCACTGCCATCCATCTCTCGGCGCTCGAAGAGATCGAAAAGCGCTTGTTGCCGGCTTTGCGTGCCCTGCACGACTCTCTGGCTTCCAAGGCCAAACAGTTCGACGACATCGTCAAGATCGGGCGGACTCACCTGCAGGACGCCGTTCCGGTTCGACTGGGCCAGGAGTTTTCGGGATACGCCTCGATGTTGGAGCATTCGATTCGGCGGGTGGAATCGACGCGTCGGTCTCTGTCCGAGCTGGCCATCGGCGGGACCGCGGTGGGTACCGGACTCAACTGCGCTCCGGGATTCCCGGCTGAAGTCGTGAGCCGGGTCTCGGAATGGACCGGCGTCGACTTCAGCGAAGCGGCCAACCGCTTCGAAGCTCTGGCCACACGGGACGCCGCGGTCGAAACCAGCGGTCAGCTCAAGACCGTTGCCTGCAGCCTGATGAAGATCGCCAACGACTTGCGCTGGTTGGGCTCGGGTCCCCGTTGCGGCCTGGGCGAAATCCGGCTCCCCCCCACTCAGCCGGGAAGTTCGATCATGCCGGGCAAAGTCAATCCAGTCATCGCCGAAGCCCTCACCATGGTGGCGGCCCAGGTGATCGGGAACGACTTGACGATCAGCGTGGGCGGGCAATCAGGCAACTTCGAACTCAACGTCATGAAGCCTGTGATCGCCCACAACCTGCTTCAGTCGATCGAGATCCTGGCCAACGGCTGCGACGTCTTTCGCGAAAAGTGCGTCGACGGTATCGAAGCCAACCGCAAGCGTTGCGAGGAGATGGTCGAGAAGTCGTTGGCAATGGTGACTTCCTTGGCGCCGCTGATCGGCTACGACAAGGCGGCCGACATCGCCAAGGAAGCCTATGCGAGCGGCCGCACCGTTAGAGAGGTGGCTGCCGAGAAGAGCGGGCTTCCCGCCGAAGAGTTGAAGAAGGCACTTGATCCCTGGAGCATGACTGGCGCTTAGCCCTTAAGCCGGTTCCCTTCGGCCTTTACTGACGTCAGCAAGCGGCACTCCGGAAGAAGACGCCGCGGACGCCCGGTTCCGCTTCCGCCCCCCGCATCGGGCCGCCACGCGGCGCTTCGGAACGGCGGCCTCCGCAACCCCCTCGATTTAGCCAGGGAGATCGAGATCCTCTCAGCTTTCCCGCCGCTTGCTCACGCGCGCGGCTCAGTGGAAGTTGGGGGGGACCTTAAGACCGCCTTCTCCTCCCCCAAAGCGCGATGGCCAGCGCCACCAGGAACGGAAAGATCCGCTCCACCGCCGTCCCCTGCGTCTGGGGGAAGCTGTAGGCGATGACGCTGAGGAGGAATCCGCTGGCCATGGCCAAAAGCGTGGCTCCGGGGGGGACAGGTCCTTTCAGAACGGTCACCAGCAGAAGAGGACCGAAAGCGGAACCCATCGCCGAGAATGCGAAGAGGACTTGGGAGAAGATCTCCGGAGTTCCGTAGAGGGCGGCCAACACAGCCCCGATGCTGAGCAACAGGACCACCACCCGGGAACGGAGGAGGCTGCTCTCGGCCGAATCTCCTCCCAGGCCGAGATCGTGGGTCACCGAGGAGGCGGCCACCAGCAACTGACTGTCGGCCGTCGACATGATGGCCGAGAGGACGGCCGCCAAGAGCACGCCGCCGACAATCGGATGGAAAAGAGCATTGGTGGCGGTCAAAAAGACGACCTCCCGGTCCAGCAGGCCGGGAAAGAGGATTCGTCCGCAGAGTCCCAACAGGAGCATTCCGGAAAAAACCACCACCGCCCACCCGATGGCAATCTGTCGCCCGCGCCTCATGTCCTTGGCGCCTTGGCGCATGGCCATGAAGCGGTTGACGACGTGGGGTTGACCGGGATACCCGATACCGATTCCCAGCAGGCCGAAGATGAAACCCAGCGCCGCGATGGGCCCGAAACCGCGTGTCAGGCTGAGGTAGTTCGGGCTGTCGACTTGCGACAAACCCTCCACCAGACCCCCGGGACCGCCCACCGCCGCCAAGGCCGCCAGGGGGAGCAGTATCGACGCCGCGGCCATCACCAGACCCTGCAGGGTGTCGGTGATGCTGACTGCCCAGAATCCGCCCAGCATCGTGTAGAAGACGACAATCCCGCTTCCCAGCAGAACGCTGCTGGTCAACGACAAGCCGAAGGTCTCGCTGAAAGTCTTGGCGGCTCCCTGGAACTGGGACGCCACGTAGGTTCCCAGAGACAGGAGCACTATCAGCGAGGCCAGCCCCAGAATCTGTCGCCTCAAAGGCCGACCGGGAGGGCCGGCGAGCACTTCGGTCACGGTGATCGCGCCGCTCCGGTGGCTGTACTCCCGCAGGGCGGGCGCCAACCGAAACCAATTGAGACCGAACCCTCCGACACAGCCGGGAAAGAGCCACAGCGCCGCCAGTCCCCACGCATACGCCGCGCCGCTGACCCCCAACAGGGTCCAGGCGGAGGACGAACTGGCAGCCGCGCTGACGGCGGCCACCAAAGGGCCGAGCCGGCGTCCGGCCAGAAAGAAGTCGGCGCCGTCGTGAGTTCTGCGTTGGGCCAACAGACCGATGGTCACCAGAGCGATCTTGTAGGCCACCAAGGTGACGAGGACTGCGGTTTGGTGGCTCACGAGAAAGACGCTCTCTCCAGATTGGAAGCGGATCCTCCCCGCCCCGCGGACTCAAGTAAGCCTGCCAACAAGATCTCGACCGCCGGTTGGCCCGACTCGTCTCCAGGGATGATCAAGTGGGCATGCCGGCGGCTTTGGTCGACATACCTTTGGTGCATCGGTTTGACGGTTGTCAAATATTGAGAGATCACCGAGTCGGGAGTGCGACCCCGCTCCTCGATGTCGCGCCGGAGACGCCGGATGAAGCGCACGTCGTCCTCGGTTTCCACAAAAACCCGCAGGTTCATCCGTTCTCGCAATTGCCGGTCGCAGAAGACCAGAATCCCTTCCACGATCAGGATCGGCAGCGGACTCACCAAACGGGTCTCTTCCACCCGCAGGTGGCGGGTGAAATCGTAGACGGGGACGTGCACGGAAGTTCCGGCTGTGAGTTGGTCGAGATGCCGCACCAGCAGCGGGGTCTCGAGGGAATCGGGGTGATCGTAGTTTATGGCGGCGCGTTGCTCCGCCGACAGACTGGGGTCAGGGCAGTAGTAAGAGTCGTGCTGGATGACGACGGCCAGCGAGGGACCCAG